>JBIKPL010000092.1:0-9175 GCA_044357485.1 Cytophagales bacterium | reverse complement strand
ACTATTCACTTGACGACTGATATTTTTAACGCCTATTTCGAAAAGTTGATTGCTATCAATAGGCGTTTGAAAATCGGCTTGAAGGGTAAATTCAGCATTTTCGCTGGTGTTTACATTTTTTAATTTACTTTCTGTTGGAGCCGTAGTCGTATTCATGAAGTTGTTTGTGCCACTATTGAGACTATATAAGGTTAAAAAATTAAACTCTCTTTGTGGCGTTTCAAACGTGCGCGTATAATTTAAACTAGCATCTATGGTGTTCGATAAATCTTCTGTTGACGTATTTCTTATGCTTGAATTGAGCAAAGAATCTTGCGCTGCTTTAGGTTGATAAGTCGCAGTTTTTAAATTGTTTTGTTCAAGATTGATATTTTTAAACGAATACTTCACCGCAGCATTGAGATAGTTTTTTTTGTTAATATCATAATCCCATCCTAGTGTATACGCACCAAAAATGCGCTGATTTTGGGTATTGGCCGATTGTTTGTTGAGGGTTTGTATGCCTGAAGTGTTGGTCGTAATTTGAGTGTTTTCAAAACTTCCCGGCACATTGTATACTGCTCTACCATGACCACCTAACGAAAAGCCCATTTTTCCTTTTCTGTAGGCACCATTTAATCCTAAGCTCGACATGCGATAACCAGCACCTGCATCAACATTTAAGGAATACCCTTCTAAATTGTTTTTTTTGAGCACAATATTGATAATTCCAGCAGAACCTTCTGCATCATATTTTGAAGAAGGGGAAGTAATGACTTCTACACTTTTGATTTGGTCTCCAGGAATTTGTTTCAATGCATCGGCGACACTTCCGGCTGTGATGGTTGACGGTTTTCCATTGATTAAAACCTTAACATTGGCACTTCCTCTCATGGCTACATTACCGTCTAAATCTACAGAAAGCATGGGTGCTTTTCGCAATACTTCACTGGCATCTGCTCCCTTATTGGTTGGATCGGCTTCGGCATTGTAAATGGTTCTATCAACTTTTTCTTCAATCAAAGCACGTTCTCCTTTTACAATAACTTCTTTGGTTTCTTGTATAAGGGGCGACAAAGCAATGGTGCCGAGTTGGATGCTATGGTGATTAGAAGCAATGCTAAGGTTGTGCAGCACTGTTGAATTGTATCCGATAAATGCAATGGTAAGTTTGTAGTTTCCTTCTGGTATGTTGCGGAGCGAGAATTTTCCTTTATCGTCTGACATCGCGCCATTTACTGGTTTTCCGGTAGCAATGTTGAGCAATGAAATGGTGGCAAATTCTAATTTTTCTTTGTTAAGCGAATCGATAATGGTGCCTTTGATTTCGCCATTTCCTTGTGTTACAGTTGTATTTGAAGGAGATGTTTGTGCAAAACCAAATTCAATGGTGGCGAGTAATAAGAATACAATCAGGTTAATTTTTTTCATAATTTTTTTCAATAGTCAATAGTAGTGTTTAATAAAAAACGAGTCATTGACTTAATTTGTGTTTTGTTGCTGATCCAGTAATGTACATTTATTTATTGTCATGATGCCATTGTTGAAGGCATTATTGTCATGATGTTTATTCTAAACGGGCCACTTTTAAAACGCCTTTAATTCTAGCCACCCTGTGAATTAGCATATCCAAATGTTTAACATTGCTTATAAGTACTTTAAGATGTACTTCTAATAAGCCATGGTTGGTATCAAAGCTTGCTGCTCGAACATTAATTTTCAGTTCTTTGCTTATAACATCAGTTATTTTATTAAATAAGCCAATATCATCTTCAGCCATTACTTTAATATCGCATTGAAAATTGGTGCTTTCAGTGGTATTTCTCCAACGGGCTGGCACAACCCTGTATTCATACATGTTGTGAATTTGTTGGGCATTTGGGCAAGAGTTTCTGTGTATTTTAATGCCTTCCCCAAGTTTTACAAAACCAAAGATGTCGTCCCCAAAAATGGGGTTACAACATTTGGCCAGCACATATTGAATGTTAGCCAAACGTTCATCAATCACCATAAAGTCTCCACCTTCAATAGGTTTTGCTGTGGAATTGTTGTCTATTTGATTGTGTTCATGTGGTTTTTGGGTAATGCCTTCTTCAATAAACTCTTTAATTAAAGCAAACTCAATTTTATCTTGTGCTAACATGGCATACATTTCAGTGATAGAATGTAATTTATGTTTTTTCAAAAACTGATGGGTCAGCTCATGATTGAAGTCAAGTTTCCAGTTTTTTAAACGTCGGTCTAATTGTTCTTTACCTAAAGCCGCAATTTTCATCTCTTCTTCTTTGAGACATTGTCGAATGCGGTTTTTGGCTTTAGAAGTGATGACAAAATGCAACCAATCGATGGTGGCTTTTTGGTTTTTGGAGGTTACGATTTCTACGAGATCGCCATTTTTCAGTATTTCTTTGATTGGCACTAATCGTTTGTTGATGCGTGCGCCCGTACAATGTACCCCTACTTCGGTATGAATATCAAAAGCAAAATCAAGTACTGAGGCACCTGCAGGGAGTTTGCGCAAATCGCCCGTTGGGGTAAATACAAAGATTTCTTTTTGGTATAATTCTAATCGAAGATTTTCAGCTAAATCGCCATTGTTTTCGCTTGAATCAAGCAGGTTACGTAAATCGTTGAGCCAATCGTCGATGCCTTTTTGTTCTTGTATGCCCTTGTAGCGCCAATGGGCTGCCACGCCATTTTCAGCAATTTCATCCATACGTTTGGTACGAATTTGTACTTCTACCCATTTTCCTTCTGGGCCAATGACGGTGGCATGTAAAGATTCGTACCCATTTGATTTAGGTACAGAAATCCAATCTTTTAGCCGTTCAGGATTACTTAAATATTTTTCGGACACGATAGAAAATACCTTCCAGCAATCAGCCTTTTCCATTTTAATTTGGCTATCCAGGATAATTCTTACCGCAAAAATGTCGTAGATGTCTTCTAATTTAAAACCATTTTTTCGAAGTTTCTTCCATAAGGAATACACCGATTTGGTTCTGCTTTTAATTTCAAACGACAGTCCTGTACTTTCTAAACTTTTTCGAAGCGGCGCAACAAAAGCATTGATATAGCTTTCACGTTGTTGTTCACTTTCGGCCAGTTGTTTTACAATTTGATTAAAAACATCTGGCTGGGTGTATTGCAGTGCAAGGTCTTCTAATTCAGATTTTATTCTGTATAAACCAAGTTTATGTGCCAAAGGGGCATATAAACTAAAGGTTTCTTCTGCTTTTTTGAGTTGTTTATCGACCGGAAACAAATGTAAGTTTCGCATCACATCTAATCGGTCGGCCAATTTAATTAAAATTACCCTTGGATCTTCGGCATAAGAAACCACCAATTGCCTAAAATTTTCGGCTTGTTGTTGATTGGTTTTAGGGTCAAGGGCAGAAATTTTATTCAAACCTTTGACGATGACAGCTACTTCTTCGCCGTAGGTAGGTGCAATGGTATTTTCAATCAATGTGCCAACGCGAACGGCCTCATGAAGTAAAATAGCCATTACTGCAGTAGCATTTAAATGTATTTCGGTGATTGCAATTTCCGACACAGACAGGGCATGGTATAAAAAAGGATCTCCATTTTCCCGTTTTTTGCCATCAAGTGCGGTGGCAGCGGCACGTAGTACGTGTTTTAATTTGGCTAATTCTTCAGTCGTATTATGGGGTTTGCTTAACCTGTATATTGTTAATAATTTCCCGAATAGTTCTTTTTTTTCCATGAGCTCAAATTTTGCGCATCAAATTGATGCTAGCAAATATAAAAATTCTAAATCGAATATAGCATGTTCATTTGTGTTTGATTATACTTTAGCGGTATTATAATTATGGAGCTAAGTAATTTATGGGCGATTAACTTTGCTATAGCAGTGTCATCTGCTGAACAATAGTTATCTTTTTGAATTTTAGCAATTTACACGGTGGCTTAGCGGTTTAAAGAAAAGGCCATTATTTCGGTGGTAGATGATTTGTTGTGGGTAGGTTTGATTGATAGGTATAGGCGTTTAGGTCGCACAAATTGATAATTTGCTTATCTTTGTTTTTAATATGACAAGGTATGAATTTACAGATGTAAAAACACTTGAAAACTTGCAAGGATACTTAGATGAATATCATTGGCGCTAGATGATTTTCTGTGGGTGGAGATGATTAAGGGTGTTGCAAAAGTATCTGTGCTTGAATTTGTATGTTTTTTATATTTTTAATCTTAGCATAATTTTCTTGAATATTATTTTAATAGCGTTTTTTTAAATTATTTGGGCGATACCCTTCGGGCCCGTGCTTTCGCAACTCGCTTTTTTCTTAGTTATCAAATATTTGTGTTTCAATTTAAGCATAAAACAACTAAGAAAAAGTGCTCAAACAATTGCTCAATCACTATCGCAAATTCACACAATACCATCAACTATATTACTATTAACAACAGTATTTCATATAGAGCCATATCATTTTCGGTACAATAGCAGGAATAATTTAGGGACAATATTCGATTTACTACTAGTAAAGTTCATAAAAAACACTCCTATTCGCTTAAAATAAAGAAAAACAATTCGACCTAAACGCCTATACCTAAAAATATATCCTATTTTAACGCTATCTTTCAATATCAAAATCTGAAAAATGGCTAAAGCACAACTTCATTCCTATTGTTTACAATATGTTAAAGCACGTATAGATACCGCACAAGCGGCCATTACCGCAGCACAATTTTCTGCCAATGAAGAGGGTAAAAGCAGTGCCGGCGACAAATATGAAACAGGTCGTGCTATGATGCAATTGGAAGTAGAGAAAAACACTTCCCAATTATTACAAGCAAAACAACTTTTGCAATTGCTCACGCAAATTAATACTTTTCACACCAGCGATATGGTACAACAAGGCAGTTTGGTCAATACCTCCAATGGCCAATATTATATTGCGATTGGTGCCGGATTGGTCACGATAGCCGATCAACCCTATTATGTAATTTCTATGCAATCTCCCATTGGGGCCTTGTTAAAAGGAAAACAAGTCGGCGATAGCTTCACCTTTAACGGGAAAAAAATTAGCATTTTAAGTATCGCATAACGGTGTAAATGATTGGTTTTACGCTATATGATTTTTTAAGGACCAATAATATTGATTATGTTTTTTGCAATACAAAACTGAGCGGTATTAAAACCATTTTTGGTTGGTGATCGCAATTTAATGGGAAGCCCTAAATTTGAGCGCCAATAATGTTGAATCTCATTTAGTATTACCTATCATACAAATTAAATTATAGGTATAAGATATGGTGTAATTCGTATTGCGAATGATTAAGCATTTGTTTGAGCGCTGCCTTTCTTAGTTGTATTATGATTAAATTGAAACACAAATGCTTGATAATTAAGAAAAAAAGCGAGTGCGATTACGCGACCGAAAGGAAACACCCTATAAAATGAATGGCTGCTCTATGCTATTCAAAACAAACTTTTACAACACTTTAATGAAATAAATTCAAATACCCTTGCATTGAAACCGCTAACACAATAGCTTAATTTTCAACCATTAAACTATTTTTAGCAGACCCTATTTAACATGGAATAACCATCCAACAAAAAATTATTTTTCATTTTTATTAAAAAAATTGCGTCTTTTTAAACTTTATGGCGTCTATAAAGTGTATTCAATAAAACAACTATACTTATGGAAACGATTCATCAAAATGCTTGTTCTTGTGCACCTTGTACTTGTTCACCTTGTACCTGCACTACATGTTCTTGTACTACTTGTACTTGTTCTACTACACAAAATCAATCTTCGATTGCAACATCTTGTTGTAATCATTAACCCAAACCTACACCAACCTGTATTAGGAATACAGGTTGGTGTTAAATTAAAATACAATGGAAAATAGCAACAACACAACAGCCTATTTATATCCGGCCATTAAACGATTTGTAGGCAAACAAATTCATCAAACAGACGATAGAGATGATGTAGTGCAAAACATTTTTTTGAAAGTACATGAAAAAATACACGCCTTAAACTCAGACGAGAAAGTGCGCGCATGGGTATATAAAATAGCACAAAATGCCATTTATGATTTTTATAGGGCTCAAAAAGGAAAAGAAAATATTGACTTCGCCCGCATGGAAGACATACCATTTGCAGCAGTAGAGACACCAAACCTACAAGGATGTCTTCATCCATTTATACAAAAATTACCGGCAAGTTATGCGCAAGCCATTGAATTAAGTGAAATAAAGGAAATGAAATTACAAGATATTGCGACACTTTTGCAGGTCAATTTATCGACTGTAAAATCTCGTGTTCAACGTGGTAAAAAAATGATTAAAGACATGTTTGTCAGTTGTTGTGATTTTTCTATCAATGATAAAGGAAAATTAATAGGCGAACATAAAGATCCTGCGACTTGCAAAATTTGCAATTAAAATAGCGTCACGCAAGGAATGGTGATTTCAGTAGTAAAATAATGGCCTGATTCTTTAGCGAAATTGGTATGAAAATTTGGAAAACACAACCCTAATCTTTTACACTTAATTGCCGAAGAGAAAGCTAAGTAATGAACAATCCCATAATAATAACACCCGCATATTTTTCAGAGATAGAAAATTCAATTCTTGAATCAGAGTTCTATAAACGGAAATTTGAATCAGCAAAAGCGTCTATTGCAAAAAAACGAGATTTGATTAATCAATATTATCAAAATAAAAACACTGAAAAATAGCATGTTGTAGAGTGAAAAAGAAAGTATTAACGCCTGCTCTTAATCAACAGCTTTCAAACAGTAATGACAAGGTTGAGATGATACAATCTTGGGTGAGTACAAAATTTTTACTAACAAATGCTGAGAAATTTGATTCCACAAAAAGTTATGACACAAGGAAAGGTAAACACCAACAATGAGCTCAAATAATACCTCAATACCTAACTTAATCAACCTACATTAAATATATTGTTGCCTTTAATCAAGTTGCAGATTTTATAAAAATTGCTGAAAATTTCATATTATTGTACAGGTATACCTTTTATAAATAGGGGCTGCTGAAAAACAGTTTATTTGTTGATTTTTAGAGATTTAATTCGTTGATTTAACCGTTTAAATGCAAGGGTATTTGATTTTATTTCATTAAAGTGGTGCAATAGTTTGATTTTAATAGCATAGATAAGCTATTCATTTCGTAGGGCGTTTCCGCCGCGGCGGATTGCGTGATCGGCACTCGTCTCGATTTTTTCGGGAAGCTCAAAAAAAGCCTCTCCCGCTAACGCAAAGCGAATTAGCCAATCATTTCACTTAAATGGAGTGGTCATTTCAATATAATAATTTTAAGTATATTTGCTAAAAAAGATTTACAAATTATGTAAATTGAGTTTTTCAGAGACCTTAAATACAAAACAATAAATTAAAACATTTTAATCATGGCAAAAAAAGACATCTCAACAAACCAAACAGAAGTTTTTTTAATTAAAAATAAGTCAAAAACTATTTTGTCAAAAGACCAAATCACCTTCAATACTTTATCTAAAAAAATAGAAACACTCAGAAAACAACTTCAAAAAGTTGAAACAGAGTCTGAATATAAATTAGATATTTATCATAAAACATTGCCTTTAGTTGAAATAGAAAATATAGAATCAAAATCAAAGTTTGTTAAATTTATTTTTAAGCTTACTCAAGTTGAAAAATTAAACAAAAAACAAAAAACAGAAATCGAAAAATGTATTGCCCATTTCATGGGCGACATTGCTAAAGAACAAGACATAGATGATGAATTAAAAGAAATATACAATTTTTATAATAATACTAGTTATGACGAAGGACTTCAAGAGGATATTTTTGATGCAAAAAGTATGCTTGAAGAGCAATTAAAAAATGAATTGGGTATTGAAATTGACTTGTCGGCATTTGATTTTACAGACACATCTCCTGAAAACTATGCAAAAATGCAAAATATGATTCAAGAAGCGATTCAAGAAAAACATGGAGAAAATGGATTAAATGATCGTGATTTCGAGAAAAATAAAAACAAAAATCAATCTAAACCTAAAAATAAAACCAAAGCTGAGTTAAAGCGGGAAGAACTTCAAAAGCAAAAAGACGAGCTCAAAAACAAAAGTATTAGAAGTATTTATCTCGCATTAGCTAAAACATTACACCCTGATCTTGAAACAGATATCGACCTAAAACTAGAAAAAGAAGAGTTGATGAAGAAAGTTACAATAGCTTATGACAATAAAGATTTAACCACTTTGTTGAAACTAGAAATGCAATGGATTTATAAGGAGCAAAATGCAGCACTAAGTGCCGAAAAATTACGCGTATACATTGAAGTATTAAGAGAACAAGTAAACGAACTTGAAATACAAAAATATAGCTTTTATAATCACCCTCGATTCCAGCCAATATTTGATTACAGACGCTATACGAAAAAACAATTTGAAGAAGAAATGTTACTTCAATCGGAATTAGTTAAAGAAGAAACTGAGCTAATAAACGACTCCATCTTTGTGCAAGAAGATTTTAAAGTTCACAAAAACCATTTATTTAAAACTCTTGAATATCTGAATGATAAAATGCAGTTTGAAAATCAATTTTATGATGTATTTGGATATTAAAGTAGGGTAGTAATCCTTATTGTGAAAGTGTGAAGCCACGGTATTCAGCTATCGGCAGCCCCTATCCACAACTTGGAACTAATAAACAGATAGTGGCGATAATTTTTTTTTCAAATAAAACCACCATTTAAATGCATTTGCTCTGGCTTTATACATTAGCTTGAATAACTTTTTGATATAGTATTTTATTTAGGGGCTGCTGAAAAATAATTAACATTTTAAATATCAGTAAATTATGATTAAAAATAGACTGTAAAATGCAAGCAAATTATGCGCAATCTTTGAATTGTCTTGCATTCGACCTTATAAAAAATGCGTTAAGAAATTTGCTCCATGAAGCGGTTAAAAACAAAACACTGTTTGAGCCACACGATTATTTTGTGTTTTCACCAAATTTGGGGGCGAGTTTGTTTTGCTTCAGCTTTATTGAGTCAATTTTAGCATTTTTTATACAGTCTTGATGTTTTTGGTTACTTTTTTCATCAAGTGAATAAATAGTTGACACTTTTGATCCGGTGAAGTAACTTGTGTATATAATCAGTGGTAAAAGCCGGTTTTTTTAATGGTATCTTGAATCCCTTATCAAGTTT
>JBIKPL010000379.1:0-3366 GCA_044357485.1 Cytophagales bacterium | reverse complement strand
CTAATGAATCTTTGGTATTGATTAATGCAAGTCTATCATTAGCAGTGCGCGAAAGTACCGTTAAAGTACTAAAATCTAGTTTGTCAAGTAAATCATAATTGCCTGATAAACGAATTAAATTATATAAGCTTTTGGCATCATTTAAGGCTTTCACTATTTTAAGCATTTCAACTCGGTCATTAATTTGAGTAATTTGCTGTGAAAACAATTCTTTGTTTATGGTATCAAAATGAAACAGCGCTTCTTTAATGTCACTAATATCAGCTTCTATTTCTTCTTTGGTTTTGAATAATTTGGAATAATGTTCCATTTCATCACCAAGTTCAGATTGTAATTCTTTGAAATAATCAGCGTTGGTTTTGTCAAACTCTCTTTGAATATCTGCAAAATCAACTACATAGCCATACTTGTAATCTTTATAAGTTCTATTTACCCTTGTTAAAGTCTGTAATAAATTATGTGCTTTAATTACACGACCAACATATAGTTTTTTTAATCTTGGAGCATCAAAACCGGTTAAAAGCATATTATAGACAAATAAAATATCTATCACACCATCTTTAAATTGTTCCACTTCTTTAGTTCTAAATTTTTTATCACCAATATCATGTAAAATTACTGACGCTGATGTTACCCTAAAACTATCTCTTTTTTGCTCCCCATAAGAAATTTTGGGATCTGCTGCAATTGAATATAATGTTGGTTCATGGAGTTCACTCGTTTTGGTAGCATATTTGGATTCAAAAATTTCAGCCATCATTTTAGCTTGTTCTGATGAATCACAAACCACCATTGCCCCAATAGTATTGTCATTCATTGATATTCTAGCCTTTTCAAAATCTGCCACAATATAATCAAGCATTGGCTCTACAAACTTATGATGAGCATAAACCGCTTTTTTGTCGCCATTTCCTTTTAGGATTTCTATCTCCTCCAAGGCTTGTTTCATCGTTAACTTGTAGCTGGTTTCAATTTCTTCACGAATCAAACGTAAGGTATATCCATCTGCAATAGAGGCATTGTAATAGTATTTATGGATATAATCCCCAAAAATCAATTTTGAATTATAATCATCTCCAAGTAAAGGTGTACCAGTTAAGCCAATTTTAATTGCATGGGTGTCAGATTCATTTAAGTTTGCCAAAAAGCTACCTTTAGGATTGTAACTTCTATGCACTTCATCTAAAAAGTAAATACGCTGAATGTTTAAATTATAATCCGTATTTCTTACAACATCTTTGTCGTCTTTAAACTTTTGAATATTGACAACCGTAATTTCTATTTTACCCGAATGATTATGAATTACACTGCTTGACTTTATATCTTTTGCAAACGCATCTCTTGAATTAATTTCGTGAACACTTAAACCTCTACTATTAAATTCTTTAACTGATTGTGTTAATAAATCTAAACGGTCTACAATAAAATAGAACTTTGGTATAACACCACGTTTTTGGTAATAATCGGTAAGGTATTTTACGTTGTAATAAGCTAAGGCCGTTTTCCCACTTCCTTGGGTATGCCAAATAATGCCTTTTTTTAAACCCTCGTTCAATTTTTGTTCAATTGCTTTGGTGGCAAACAATTGAGGGTAACGCATAATATGTTTTTGTAAGCCTTTTTCTGTTTTAACATAACAAATTGAATATAATAACATAAATGCTAATCTATCAGGATGTAGCAAAGATGTAGAAATCAAATTGGTAGGCGTTAATGGACTTTTATTGGTCAAAAATTCAACGGAATCCTTAATCCCAACAAGGTTATTATCTCTTAAAACGGCGATGAGGGTGTCTTCATTTTCGGGAAGTAATAATTGTTCTAAGTCAAACTTGTGTTCTTCTCTGAAATAGTTAAATGAAGGTTTGCCATAACTAGCCGTAGCATAAAATGCCCCTTGAAGAGGCTGTGGGTCACTATTGTCATAAGGCATATTATTTGAAAAAATCATCATTTGTGTGAGATTCACAAACTTTCTAAATTTCTTATTCTGAAATCTTTTTTCAATACGATTGTGTTCTTCTATAATTCCATCATGATTATTGGGCTTTTTAACTTCAATAAACACCAATGGCATACCATTGATGAGTAAAGTAATATCTGGTCTAAATTCTTCGTCCCCATTTTTATAGGTAAGTTCAGTAACAACATGTAAAGAGTTATTCCTAAAATCCTTAAAATCAATAAGCTTCACATCGGCATTGGATGTAAGCATATTGTAAAAAGTATGACCAATATCTTCATTTTCGAGCGTAAGCGATATTTTGTCGAATTCTCTTTTAGCTTCTAATTCAGTTAATAAAGGATTAATTCGTAAAATACTTTCTTTAAATATGTCCGTAAAAATATTGGTTTGCTCATCGTATTTCGCATTTTTCAATGACAAATACCGATAACCCAAACGGCATAAATGGAGTATCGTAGGGATTTTTACTCTTGAATTTTCGTTAAAAGACATTGAAATAGATAAGATTTAATACTAATTAGCAATTTAACAAAAAAGCTGGGTTAAAGACTATATAAACGAATTAACTTAGGTTATTAATTATCAAAAACAAAGAAACTGATATTGAAGAGGTAATTATATTGAAAATGCTTTCAAATTTATATTTAACCCATCCATTTTATGGTTACAGAAAAGTAGCAATTTGGTTGCAAATGCAAGGTTATAAAATAAAAACTATATATTAAAGAATTAGAAAATTGGTGGAAAATTTGATTCAATTGCATTCAATTTGATTCAATTGAAAATATTTTAACTTTTTTTGTACCCAAATTTGTCCCTAAAAAACAAAAAAGCCTTCCGAATTTCGGAAGGCTTTTTTGCGAACAGTACCCGGAGTCGGAATCGAACCGACACATCTCACGATACACGATTTTGAGTCGTGCGCGTCTACCAGTTCCGCCATCCGGGCATTCATTAACGGACTGCAAACATAGTGTTCTTTTTTTCAATTAACAAATAATATGATATAAATTAATATTCAGGTACAAAATTAACTGAAATAGGACTGTCGAATTCTAAGCCCAACAGCATGGCTGCACTGCCTTTGTTGATGGCTATCTCAATCATATTTAAGCTGTTAAAAAAAACAACACATTCCCCTTCTTCCACCGAAGAATAACTTTGATGTAGCGTGTTTATTTTATGGCGACCAAACCCAATTATTACCGCTCTTTTATCCCAAAATTGGTTAAAAGCTTCCCTAGAAATATTGGTGATAAGGTTGCCAAAACCATCTACATGTACCACATTTCCTGCAATGGCATTTCTGGTAATTCTCAATTGCCTGTTTAACATGGTATTGATGCCTGTTAATTGACGGCCTAAGTCATAAATGCTTTTCCCATTAGACAAAGCCGTTG
>JBIKPL010000091.1:0-9207 GCA_044357485.1 Cytophagales bacterium | reverse complement strand
TACATGGATGGTATCGTATGTACTTATACGATTGGGAATGATTTAATATCCAATATATTACCAATGTTCATTACACAATAATGAACACAAATGAAGGTTAATGATATAATTTAGAATTTAAATTATTTTTATGCTAAACTTTTCACTATTTAGTATATTTTTACACGATTAAATCCTCCTTCACCATGGATCAAACTGCTGATTTATTATCCAAATCTAAAGAAGAATTGGTTGCGCAAATTATTGCCCTTCAATCTAATATTCAAGACGCTCATTACCATATCCATGCCGTAAAACCTGACATTAAAAATGATGAGCTTATCGCACTATTAGAGGAAAATAGTCATGATTTGGTTATCGTGCATGATTTAGAAGGAAATATCATTGGGTATAACCGTGCCAGTGGTGATTTTTTGTCTGATGAAATCAAAACCATGTACAATTTTATCGTTCCTGAATTTAGGGATGAATTTGGAGATTATTTAAATAGAATTATTGAAAAGGGTTTTGATAAAGGCTTTATCAAAGTGTTGGATAAAAATGGCACGCAAAGATTGTTGAATTACAGCAATAAATTGGTGATCAATGCTTCTGGAGAAAAAATAATTCATTCGATAGGACACGACATCACTGAAATTTGGAATACCAACAAAAATTTAAAAGCCGCTAAACTAAGCTATAAAGGCTTGTTTAATGCCAGTAGTGAAGCTATTTTTATTTTAAATACCCATGGAGAATTATTAGATTTGAATGAAACAGCTATGTTGCAGTATGGCTTTTCATTGGAAGAAACAAAAGGTAAATCGGTGATTGCATTGGATTTTATTCAATCTTCGTCAACCCTTGAACTTCAAAAACAATTGGATAAAATAATTGAAAGGGTTTTGGCTGGTTATCCCCAAATTGCTGAATTTCTGATCAAAGAAGACAATGACTTAGGGTATTCATCACATGAAATATCTTTTAAAAAAGGGGTTTACTTCAATGATGAAGTAATTATTATGTACGATTTGGATATTACCGAAAGGAAATTGCAAGAAGAACGCAATTTGAAAAAAGTAATGTTTCAAGAGTCTCAAAAACGCTTAGAAGAAATTTTTGAGAAAGTGAGAATGATTGGGGTTACGATTGACAGTACATGTTTGATTACCCATTGTAATACCAATTTTTTGAATTTAATAGGGCTAAAAAAACAGGAGGTTATAGGGAAAGATTTGTTTTCATTTTTCTTACCCGAAATTGGTACAGAAACACAAAAAGAAGAATTTTTGGCTATTACCCATGGGGGATTTTTTTTAGATCAATTCGAAAGAATTATCAAGTCTAAATATGGCGACTTTTGTACCATACAATTTAATGTGGTGATGATTGCTGATGCGGAAGGGGAAATTTCAGGATTTTCCATCGTAGGCAAAGATGTAAGTGAAAATAAACGAATGGTGCGCGCCCTGCGTGAAACCAATAAAAAATTAGAAGATTTTTTTCAAAATGCCAATGACTTAATTCAAATTTTTGATGCAGATGGTTCTTTGCAATTCGTAAATCAAGCTTGGAAAAACACTTTAGGTTATACCGATAAAGAGATTGAAAATTTAACTTTTTTAGAGGTCATCGCTGACGAACATCGCGTCAATACCATCCATTATTTACGCCAAATTGAATCAGGCGAAAATGTGCCTGATTTTGAAACCGTTTTGCAATCCAAAGAAGGCAAACATGTATATGTAACTGGCTCCGTGAATTGCAAAATCAGCAATGGCAAAGCCATAGAATTTAGAGGGATTTTCCATAACAATACCCTGAAAATTAGAGCTGAAAGAGCACAAAGCCTTTATTATTCAATAGCCAATTTAGCCATTAAAAGCAATAACCTCGAAGATTTATATGTTGACATCCATAGGCTATTAAAACAATACATTGAAGTCAATAATTTTCACGTGGCTTTATGCGAAAAAGATGCTGTAAACCTTAATTTTCCGTATTATGTGGACGAAAATTATCCCGGCATCATTAGTTCCTCGATTCGTATCAAAGGCAAAGGATTAACGGAATATACCTTGTCTCAAGGTAATGCCTTGGTGCTGTATGAAGAAGATATTGTAGCCCTTGCCGAACAAGGGATAGTAAAATTGCCAGGACGAATTCCTAAAGTTTGGTTAGGGGTTCCTTTAAAAGTTGAAAATACCATTATTGGCCTCATTGCTGTTAAAAGCTACAGCGATAGACATAAATACAAGCAAAGGCATTTAGAAATGCTCGACTTCGTCTCTGGGCAAATTGCAGTCGCCATTGAAAGAAAAATCAATGAAGAACGAATTGCCAATAAAACGGCGAGGTTAAAATCAATTTTTGAAAGCAGTTCGCATTTGATGTGGTCGGTTGATAAGGACAAGGTTTTGACTTCTTTTAATCATAATTACGCGGAGACTTTAAGAAAACAATATGGCGAAGAACCTAAATTAGAAATTGAATCAGCTGAACCCAAAATGATTTTGTCTGATGAACTTTACCGGGATTTTGTAAATGAAAAATACAGACTTGCGTTCAATGGAATCCCCCAACATTATGAAACCTCTTCTACCAATCATTTCAATAAAATTGTGTGGAGAGAAACTTACCTAAACCCAATTTATACCTCCAAAGGAACAATTGAAGAGGTATCGGGGATTAGTCATGACATCACCGAAAAAAAATACACAGAATTATCAATCCATGAAAGCGAAGAAAAATTTAGAAGTATTTTCGAATCATTTCAGGACTTATATTATAGAACCGATTTTTATGGCAACATAACCTTGGTAAGCCCCTCAGTGTTTGAACTCACGGGATATACCCAAGAAGAAATGATAGGAAAGAAAATTTCCGACTATTATGTCAATGCCAAGAAGCAAGAAAAATTATTAAAAGAGCTTTTACGCACAGGAAGGGTTCGGAATTTTGAGGTAAGTATCAGGCGAAAAGATGGTTCAGAGATCCAAACCATTTCCAATATCAGGGTGATTTTAAATCAAAATAGAGAACCAATTGCCACGGATGGGGTGGCTAGGGATATTACTTTTTTGAAAAAAACAGAAGAAGATTTAATCAATGCCAAAGAAATTGCTGAAAAATCGCTAAAAGTCAAAGAACTGTTTTTAGCGAATATGAGTCACGAAATTAGAACTCCAATGAATGGGGTAATTGGGATGATTGACTTGTTAGATTTGACCCATCTCAATGCGGTGCAAAAAGATTACGTTCATACCATAAAAAAATCATCCGAAACCCTATTAACCATCTTAAATGACATTTTAGATTTATCCAAAATTGAAGCTGGTAAAATGCAATTAAAATTTCAGCCAGTATATTTAGAAAACACCTTGTCTAAATTATATGCCTTATTTAAGCAACAAGCAAAAATTAAAAACATTGAATTTAGCTACCATATCAACGACGATGTACCCTTGTTTATTGAGGCTGATGAAACCAGGCTATTGCAGATTTTTTCAAATTTAACCTCTAATTCAATCAAATTTACAGATAAAGGAAGTGTAAAAATTGTCATTGAAAAATTAAGAACGGCTAAAAATGGTACCCATATTTTAAAAGCCACTGTTACCGATACCGGCATAGGCATGTCTCAAGACCAATTGCCTTTGCTGTTTAATCCCTTTACACAATTAGACAATACGACTACCAAATCATTTAGTGGTACGGGTTTGGGTTTGGTTATATCCAAACAATTGTGCGAAATGATGAATGGTATTGTGGGCGTGAAAAGTAAATTAAACAATGGCAGTGTTTTTTGGTTTACCTTTGAAGTAACTGAAATTGAACCATTTGAAATAGAACAAGCAATCAATACCAGCGCTCAAGAACAAGTTGATTTTAGAGGATTAAAAGTATTGGTCGTTGATGATAATTTGGTGAATAGAAAAGTGGCGTCTGAAATATTAAGAAACCATCATTGTATAGTAGATACTGCCGTTAACGGAAAAGAAGCCATAGAGAAAGTAATGGCCAATGATTATGCAATTGTGCTGATGGATATTCAAATGCCTGTAATGGATGGTATTGCTGCTACTGCAGCCATTAAGCAAATCAACACTAAAAAAACACCGCCCATTATTGCCATGACAGCCTATTCTATGAAAGAAGACAAATTGAAATATATGTCTTTGGGGATGGATGATTATTTAGCCAAGCCCATTAGGGTCGAAAGTTTATTGGCTAAAATCAATGAATGGGTTGAGGTAGTGGTAGGATATGAATCAATGCAACCATTAATTGAGGAAAAAATATTGGAGCACGAAGGGATTGTAGACGAAGAGGTTACGGCTCAATTATTGAAATATGGAGGCAAAGAAGCGCTCTTAGAAATGTGGAAAGATTTTGATGAGGAAACAACCATGTTGATAAAATTATCTGAATTTGCTTATGCCAAAAAAGAATTTGCACAATTAAAATCATATATTCATACCATCAAAGGAAGTGCCGGGACACTGGGAATTACTAAAGTAACTCACGTGGCAACAAAGCTTGATTATGCTTTACAACAAGGGGCTTATGAGCAAGTTTCAAATTTGTTGACCGATTTACATTTAGAATTTCATGACTTTTTAATATATTATAAGAAGTAAATTTAATTAGTTCAAAGAATTGTATAATTTTGTAGTATAAAAATCTAGTAAAATGGGAAAGAAAGTATTAGTGGCAGAAGATAGTTCGGTTATTCAAAACTTAACAAAGAGGATTTTATCATTTCAGAACTATGAAATTATTTCTTTAAAAAATGGCAAAGAAGTAATAGATTATTTAGATAAAAATAGTGCTGATATTATTTTATTAGATATTAATATGCCGATTATGAATGGAATCGATTGTGCTAAAGCTGTTCGTGCCCTCGCAGATACCAGCAAAGCGGCGATTCCAATTATTGCCATTACAGGTAACGCACAAAATCATACCCTAGACTTTTTTCATTCTATTGGTATCAATGAATTTTTACCTAAACCTTTAAATTTTGATTTATTGGTTGAAATGGTAAATAAATATACACAAGCGTAAATGATTTCCTCTGCCAATAGCAACGGCTTGTCTGGCGCCAAATATACGCCCAATTTCTTACGTAAGTTAGAAGATATATTTGCTGAATCGGATTATGTTTTACGCTATGAAAAAGGAAATTTCAAATCGGGTTATTGTATTTTAAATGACCAAAAAGTGGTGATTGTCAATAAATTTTATCCCTTGGAAGGTAAAATAAATTGCCTGCTTGATATTGTTCGTGAAATCAATATGGACATCTCTAAGTTTTCGGATAAAAATAAAGTATTGTATTTTGAAATTTCTCAAACCCATATAAAGCTTTGAAAGTCAAATTTTTAGGTACAGGAACCTCTCAAGGTGTACCTGTAATTGCTTGTAAGTGTGAGGTGTGTACTTCTCTTGATTTTAGAGATAAACGCCTGCGTGTGTCTGTGAATATTGAAGTGGATGGTTTAAGTCTGATTATTGATGCTGGACCTGATTTTCGTCAACAAATGATCAGGGAAAACATTGTTGATATGGACGCCTTACTCTTTACCCATGAACACAAAGACCATACTGCCGGCATGGATGATATTCGTTCATTTAACCATAAGGATAAAAGGGCCATGCCTGTGTATGGTACCTTGAATGTTTTAAATCAAATTAAACAAGAATTTTCTTACATCTTTCAAAATACTGGTTATCCGGGTATTCCTCAAGTTGATTTGCACGAAATTACAACCGAAGCTTTTTTTATTGGAGACGTAGCGGTTATTCCGATACAAGTAATGCATTATAAATTGCCAGTTTTGGGGTATAGAATTAAGGACTTTACTTACATTACCGATGCTAATTATATTGCGCCTGAAGAATTAGCTAAAATAAAAGGGACGAAGGTATTGGTCGTGAATGCACTTCAAAAAGAACCCCATATTTCTCATTTTACCCTAGCACAAGCCCTTGCCTTGGTTGCTGAAATTGCGCCTGAAAAAGCGTATTTTATTCACATGAGCCATAAAATGGGTTTGCATGCCAGTGTACAAAAAGAATTACCCGCCAATATTTTTCTCGCTTACGATGGATTGAATTTGCATTTATAAATGTCATTTTTTCTGATATCTGATATAAACTAGACTTTTTATCATGTTTTTCAGGTGATATAAATCATTTTTAAGCCATAATTTCCGATTTATATTTGTTGGAAAAATTATTGTTAAGGAGAGATTTGAAGATACCTACAGGTATACTTATCATCGATTTTATTTATTTAAACATAAGCCTATATGAATTTTAACAATTATACCATTAAGGCACAGGAAGCCATTCAGAAAGCATCTGAAATTGCGACAGCCAATACGCAACAAGCAGTAGAAACGGGACATTTATTGAAAGCCATAGTTTTGGTGGATGAAAATGTGTTGGTGTATCTATCCAAAAAAATGAGCATAAATACCGTTGTATTAAATTCTAAATTAGATGAATTGGTCAATGCTTATCCGAAAGTTTCAGGACAAGGGCCATATTTGTCAAATGACAGCGCTAAGGCTTTACAAAACGCTACCAATTTTTTAAAAGAATTTAAGGATGAATTTGTAAGTATTGAATTAATGCTTTTAGGCTTATTGTCGACCAATGATAAAGTGTCGTCATTAATGAAAGATTTAGGTTTTGTTGAAAAACACCTAAAACTGGCCATCAAAGAATTAAGAGGAGGAACGACTGTTTCTGACCAAGGTGCTGAGAACAAATACAATTCACTAAAAAAATATTCCAATGATTTAAATGAAATGGCTAAAGCCGGCAAAATAGATCCGGTAATTGGTCGTGATGAAGAAATCAGAAGAATTTTACAGATTTTATCTAGAAGAACTAAAAACAATCCGATTCTTTTAGGAGAACCGGGTGTAGGTAAAACAGCGATTGTCGAAGGTTTGGCACAAAGAATTGTCGCTGGCGATGTGCCAGAAAACTTAAAAAGCAAAAGAGTCGTTTCGCTAGACATGGGTTTGCTTGTCGCCGGGGCAAAATACAAAGGTGAATTTGAAGAACGCTTAAAAGCAGTAATCAAAGAGGTGATCGATTCTGATGGAGAAGTCATTTTGTTTATTGATGAAATTCATACATTGGTAGGTGCTGGTGGAGGGGAAGGTGCTATGGATGCCGCCAATCTTTTAAAGCCTGCTTTAGCAAGAGGGGAGCTGCATACTATTGGTGCAACAACTTTAAAAGAATACCAAAAATATATTGAAAAAGACAAAGCCTTAGAGCGACGTTTTCAAGCGGTAGTGGTGGATGAACCAGATGTGGCAGATGCTATTTCTATCCTAAGAGGGATTAAAGATAAATATGAATTGCATCATGGGGTAAGAATTAAGGATGAGGCTATTATAGCCGCGGTTGAGTTGTCAAATCGTTACATCACCGATCGTTTTTTACCGGACAAGGCCATCGATTTAATGGATGAAGCCGCTTCTAAATTACGTATTGAAATTGATTCTTTGCCTGAAGAATTGGATGAAATTCAACGTAGAATTATGCAGCTAGAGATTGAAAGAGAAGCCATTAAACGTGAAAATGACATTGAAAAACTAAACATTCTCTCTAAAGAAATAGCTGACTTAACGGGTCGTAGAAACGATTTAAAAGCGAAATGGGAAAATGAAAAAGGGGTTATTACTGCCTTACAAAAGGAAAAAGAAAATATTGAAAACTATAAACTTGAAGCCGACCAAGCAGAAAGACAAGGCGATTATGGCAAGGTAGCCGAATTGCGCTATGGTAAAATTAAAGAGGCCGAAGAAAATTTAGAAAAATTAAAAAAACAAGTGGCTTCCCTCCAAGGTGAAAATGCCATGTTAAAAGAGGAGGTGGTCGCCGATGATATTGCAGAAATTGTTGCCCGTTGGACGGGAATTCCCGTTTCAAAAATGCTGCAAGGCGAAAGGGAAAAATTACTGAATTTAGAAACCGAATTAGGCAAACGAGTGGCCGGACAAGAAGAGGCGATTCAAGCAATTTCAGATGCCGTGAGAAGGAGTAGGGCTGGTTTACAGGACCCTAAACGTCCAATTGGCTCATTTATATTTTTAGGGACAACAGGGGTAGGGAAAACTGAATTAGCGAAAGCGCTTGCTGATTTCTTGTTTAATGATGAAAATGCCATGGTACGCATTGATATGTCGGAATACCAAGAAAGTCATTCGGTAAGTCGTTTGGTAGGAGCGCCTCCTGGCTATATCGGCTACGAAGAAGGTGGACAGCTAACGGAATCGGTGCGACGTAAACCTTATTCCGTGGTGTTGTTGGATGAAATAGAAAAAGCGCATCCAGATGTGTTTAACATTTTGCTGCAAGTACTCGATGAGGGACGTTTAACAGATAATAAAGGTAGAATTGCCAATTTTAAGAACACCATTATTATCATGACTTCCAACGCTGGCGCTCAAGTGATTCAAGAAAATTTTGATGGGTTTGAGAAAAAAGACATCTTCAAACAATTGGATATTGTTGAAAAAACAAAAGTACAAGTGGTAGAACATTTAAAACGTAATGTAAGACCTGAATTTTTGAACAGAATTGATGAAATAATCATGTTCCGTCCTTTAACTAGGGATCAAATTCGTAAAATTGTAGATATTCAATTCAAAGCGATACAAAAACGCTTATTGGAAGCGGGTATCATCATTGAAGCCAACAAAGAAGCCTTAGATTATATGGGTGAAAAAGGGTATGACCCTGTTTTTGGGGCACGACCATTGAAACGTGTTATGCAACAATTGTTATTAAATACATTGTCTAAAGAAATATTGGCTGGAAATGTAAAAAAAGAAGCGATTATCAATGTAAGTTTAGATGAGGAAGGAAAAATTGCTTTCGAAAATATTGAAGAAGTAATGATTTAATTGATAGCTATCTAGGGTCTTCTGAAAAACTCAATTCACATAATTTGTAAATTATATTTAGCAAATATACTTAAAATTATAATGCTAAAATGGCCACTCCATTTAAAGTGAAATGAATGGCTAATTCGCTTTGCGTTAGCGGGAGAGGCTTTGTTTGAGCTCATTTTTCTTGTGGGTTGAGGTAATCTTTTAATAGGATATGATTTGACCACAAGAAAAATAGCGAGTGCCGATCACGCGACCGAAGGGAACGCCCTACGAAATGAATAGCTTATGTATGCTGTTTAAATCAAAC
>JBIKPL010000378.1:0-3376 GCA_044357485.1 Cytophagales bacterium | reverse complement strand
CCATGGGTGGTTTAGCATCAAGAGAATATCTTCAAAACACTGCAAATTGGCAAATTGATGGACTTCCACATATTGCAAAATTAGCAACCACTGGAACTCCTCACGGTGGCAGTAATATGTCAGATGGTGGTCTTTTTTCTGGTATTGATTTTTCAAGTGAAGCAATTAGAGACTTAAAAAAATTGTCTGTTTATTTAGAAGGAGGTTTTGAAAGTTCCGTTTTTACAAGTTATTATAATAAAGATATAAATTGTAATGGAACAAACAGTGATGGTTTGATATTAGGACTAAACCAGAGAACTATTTTTTCTGATATTGATTATTCTTGTGTTATAGGAACTGCTCTATCAATACTTGGTGTAGGTGGTGATGGCGCGGTAACTGTTAGTAGTGCAAATATAAATAATGCAAATAGTGGGTACTCTAATTTGACACAAAATATTTTTAGTGTATTTAAAGTTCATACACTATTGGCTGGTGATTGGTACACAGTAATGCAAGCTGTTGATGAGCCAAACGATTATTCTATAGCTTATGGAGTTAGACTCAATAATCCATCTATATATTATGGCTTTAATTCTGAACAATCACCATCTTCACCATATGTAAATGATTTTGATGACTATAAATTTTCAGTAACGAGTAATAGTAATGTTACAATTTCAATAAATAAACCAACTGCATTAAATTTAAATGCTCGATTAGTTTCTAGTAACTTAACACAAGTAGGTTCTATTTATAGTAATAATGGTGGTTCAGCTATAAATTTCACCGCAAATGATTTACCACAAGGAGATTACTATTTAGAAATTTATGGGATGCCAATAACTAATACAATCAGTCAATATGATTTCACCTTGACTAGTACTACCTTAGCCACTGAAAATTTTGACTTAGCTCAAACATTAAAAATATTTCCAAACCCAACTTCATCTAAGGTAAGTTTCGATAACTCAACCGAGATGTTTGGAAAGGCAACTATGATGAATTATCTAGGGCAAGTAGTAGGTGAAACTAAATTCGATTCATTTACAACAAACCAAGAGATTGATTTGAGTTCCTTTACCGCTGGTGTTTATTTGCTGAAATTCAGTAATGAAAAAGGAGATAAAACGGTTAAAGTCATCAAGGAATAAAAATTAGAAAAAATATTACGATAAACAAGAGGCTATATGCCTCTTGTTTTATTTTGAATAGGAAGTTAAACACCAATGTTTTTTTGCCATCGACCTAAGTTGTCGAAATCATTTCGGTAATTTGTCGTGATAAATAATTTTGAACGAAAATAAACCTATACTATATCGAAAATTCTTATTTTTAACATCTTAAAATAATTAGACAAATAATGTTTGAACAAACTTTCAAGAATATAGATGACATCTTACACAAAGATGCTGGATGCGGTAGTGAATTAGATTATGTAGAACAAACCTCTTGGGTGTTGTTTTTAAAGTATCTTGACGATTTAGAAAATGACAAAGCTACAGCTGCTGAATTAACTGGAAAACAATACAAGCCACTTATTGATACCGAATACCAATGGAATGTTTGGGCAGCTCCAAAAGGTGCAGATGGAAAGATAGACCACAATGCCGCCTTAACTGGCGATGACCTTGCCGATTTTGTAAACATTCAACTATTTCCATATCTTAAAAAATTTAAGGCAGATGCCGTTAGTGCAGATACTATTGAATATAAAGTTGGCGAGATATTTAGCGAACTAAAGAATCGCATACAAAGTGGCTACAACCTTCGTGAAGTAATTAACCGTATTGATGAACTTCGTTTCCGTACCCACGCTGAAAAGCACGAAATGAGCCATTTGTATGAGTCCAAAATACAGAATATGGGTAATGCTGGGCGTAATGGTGGCGAGTACTACACACCAAGACCATTAATTACTACAATTGTAAAAGTGGTTGCCCCAGAAATAGGAAATACAATTTACGATGGTGCTGTTGGTAGTGCTGGTTTCTTGTGTGAAGCATTTAGCTATTTGCAAAACAGTAAAAAAATAACAACTACGGATGTAGAAATTTTACAAAAGAGAACCTTTTACGGTAAAGAGAAAAAATCATTGGCTTACATTATTGGCACAATGAATATGATTTTTCACGGTATAGAAGCACCAAATATTGTGCATACCAATACCCTTGCTGAAAACTTAGCCGACATACAAGAAAAAGACCGATACGATGTAATATTGGCTAACCCTCCGTTTGGTGGTAAAGAACGTGCCGAAGTACAACAAAACTTTCCTATTAAAACTGGTGAAACTGCTTCTTTATTTTTACAGCATTTCATTAAAATACTAAAGGCGGGTGGTAAAGCTGCTGTAGTAATTAAAAATACCTTTTTGAGTAATACAGATAATGCTTCGGTGGCATTGCGTAAGCAATTGTTAGAAAGCTGTAACCTACACACTGTTTTAGATTTACCAGCTGGTACTTTTACTGGTGCTGGAGTAAAAACAGTGGTGTTGTTTTTTGAAAAAGGAAGTGCAACAAAAAAAGTATGGTTTTACCAATTGAACTTAGATAGAAACTTAGGAAAGACCAATGCCCTAAATGAAAAAGATTTAGCTGATTTTGTAGAATTACAAAAAACAAAAGCAGATAGCGATAATTCTTGGAGCATTGCAGTAAAAGATATTGACCAATCTACCTTTGACCTTAGTGCCAAAAACCCTAATAAAAAAGAAGAAGCCGCTTTACGCCAACCTCAAGAAATTTTGAAGCAAATGAAAGCAATGGACGAAGAAAGTGCTGATATTTTAAATTCAATTTTAGAACTACTATGAAACAAGGTTGGGAAGAGAAAAAATTAGGAGAAGTATGTGATTTTCAAGGTGGTTCTCAACCACCAAAGAGTAATTTTATTTATGAACAAAGAGGAGGATATGTTCGTTTTTTACAAATCCGAGATTTTGGTTCTGATAAAAATATTACATATATACCAGAATCAAAAAAAAATAAATATTGCAATCAAGATGATATTTTATTAGGTAGATATGGAGCATCAGTTGGAAAAATTTTAGTTAATAAAACTGGTGCATATAATGTTGCGGTAATGAAAACAATACCCAATGAAAAAATCTTAAACAAAAGGTATCTGTTTTTTTACTTAACTTCAACTGAATTTCAAGTTAGATTATCAAAAGTGGCTTCTCGCTCTGCTCAAGATGGCTTCAGTAAAGACGATATATTTGACTTTCCAATTTTAATTCCATCCATAGCAGAGCAACAACTAATTGTTGCCATATTAGATGAAGCATTTGCCGCCATAGCAAAAACAAAAGCTAATGCCGAACAAAACCTCAAAAACGCTAAAGAACTTTTTGAAAGTTATTTGCAAGGGGTGTTTGAGAATAAAGGTG
>JBIKPL010000377.1:0-3388 GCA_044357485.1 Cytophagales bacterium | reverse complement strand
CCATGGATATTCGCATTATCAAAAAAATACATGATTTGATAGTAGATGAACGAACCGGGTCACCACAAAAATTATCTGAAAAATTAGGTGTTTCCGAACGTACAGTTTACAATTATATTTCATTTATGAAAAATGAGATGAATGCTCCTATTGTATATAATAACCACAAATCTAATTATTGTTATGATGGATCATGTAATTACAAACTTAAATGGTGAAATATATTCAGAATAAATATTAAACGATTAAATCAATTAAATGCTAAATGTTAAATATCAAACTATGAAAAAAATATCCTTCTTAAAAATTATTTTAATTCTGTTTTTAACGGTTAGCTGTAATAATAAAGAAACTAAAATAAAAGAGGCCGAAAATTTAGTAGACGATACTAAAGAAAATTTTGATAAATACCGACAACAAGATTGGGATAGAGCAGATACTGTATTTGCTGCTTTGGAAACCGATTTGAATAAAAATCGAGAAAAGTATACACAAATACAAATTGAAAATGCAAATACAGTTATTGGTCGCTACAAAGCAATTAAAATTAAAAAAGAATTAAACAGTTTTAAAAAGTCCGTGGAAGATGTTGGACAACAAATTAAAGGTGCTATGGAAGTATTGCAAGATTCAACAAGTTCAAAATAAGTAAAAACAATAAATAAAATTCTATTAAATTTCAATTATGAAAAAACCAATTATTCTAATTTTAGCTTTAGTTGTGGCTTTAGTCCTTTTTGTGAAATGTAAAGGCACGGATGACCAAAAAGAATTATCAAAGATTTTTGAAACAGGAAAATATCAAAAGGGTCCTGATAAAGAATTACTTTCTAACTATTTAATAGCATCCTCAGGTTATGTAAATAATGACGTTGCTCCTTCGTTAGATGTTAATATTTATGTAGATAAATCATCTGGTATAAACGAAGCTTTTAGCTCTCCGGTTGGAGGCGAATTAGCTAAAGCGGAATTGAATTCTATTTTGGGATTTTATGAAAATGCTGAATATCTAGGAGTATTAAATGATATTAAAGAATTTAATTTAGGCGGAGCTTCACCTTCAAATTATTTTAGTAATGGTGCAAATTATGACCCAAAAGCAATGGCTAAATTAAAGCTTGCATTGACAGCCATTTCAAAAAGCAATAATCTTTCCTTTTTTATTTCAGATTGCGAAGAGTTTGATAATGCTGCAATGGAAATAAAAAATGACCCTTGGGCTAAAGAACCTTTAATTGATTGGTTAAATAAAGGAAACTCAATCTATTTTTGGATTACTGACTTCAATGTTAAAGGCTCAACCAAACACTTGTTTTTTATGGCATTTGCACCAGCTGAAGTGGTTAGTAAAGATTCTAAGTTCAAGGATTTAGTAAAAGAACTAAATTCAAAAAACCCTAATCATTTTGAGTTATCAAATAAAAATTGGTCAATTCAAAAGCCAAAATGGACTGAACAATCTACTGGATTAGATTCAAATTTATTAGGCAATGATGTTTTTATTAAAGAAAATTATATTAGAAATTTTGAAAATCAGCCTACAAGTTTTGAATATTTAGATATTGCTTATCCGATTAAATCTGAAGTCTTAAATGTTGAAGGCGCATTAAAAGGTCCAGATTTTTATCGAGGAATTCATGTTGACTTTTCGAACAATCATTTCTTTGATATTAACAAAGTTGACATTGATGTAAATGAAGTTTCAAATGATTTAAATAGCTATGCTACTTTTTTTCAATTAAATCAAAATAAACCAGAATTTATTGTGAATTCAGATGGTGCTAAAGTTTTGAATACTGAAAATCCATTTTCAGAATATTATGATAACAAAGGCCAAATAAAATCTGAACATATTTATAATAGTAAAGACAATGAAGGAAATTTGAAAGAACTTTTTTCATTCAATCAAGATTTATTCAATAACACAATAAAATTGCATCCTGAAAATGTAGAATTAGGATTCAAGTTACATCCAAATTTTAATGATGCAGATCCAAAACTAAATAATCAAAAAAGCTACAATCTTATTAGAGTTGATTTTAAAGTAAGTGGTTTTAATGATAAATTACCTGATTTAAATATGTTTAAGTGGAATTCTATTTTTTCTAAAAATTCAGAAAATACCGGTTTTTATGATTCAATAAAATACGCAATATTAGCGACACAACCTAAAGACAAAATTATTCATTCTATTTTCATTAAGTTTTTCAGAGAGTAAAAAAAATAAATATAAATTTAAAAAAATTATTATGGTTTCAACAATTCCTGTTTACATTATTTCGGCTGTATTTGCCGGTTTGTTTCTGCTTATAGCAGCTATTATTTCTAATGCAATATCATTTGAGGGTGGTGCCAATCCCAAAGATCCAGGAAAGCGCAAATTGTGGTTTTGGGTTATGGGCTTTTTAGGTACTATTTCTAATTTGTTATTTGGCTTTTTCTTTTATTATTATAATGAGAATAATTCATATGCCAAGTCTCAATTGATTACAGCTATAGGTATAGGATCTGGTGTATGTTTTATCCTATATATTGTATTAGGATTTGTTGTAAGTAAAATTTTTAAAAACGGTAAACTAGGAAATTGGTTTTAATATAAAATTAAATGAGTAAAGATAAATTATTTGTAATTGGTATTGGGGGCACTGGAATGCGCTGCCTGGAGTCTTTTGTGCACATGTGTGCCATGGGGATGTTTGATAATAAGGAGATAAATATTCTAACTTTAGATACTGACCAAGAAAATGGAAATTTAAAAAGAGTATGGGATTTAATTGATTTATATAATCGAATAAAAAACCCAACAGGCAGTGATGCAGATGCCGGTGGAAAACCTTCCTCAAATACATTTTTCTCGGCAAAATTGAACTTGTCAAAATATTATCCAAGATATTCAAATCTAAATTACAGGACTCTATCTGACATTTCTACACTAGATGACAAGACTAAGGAAAATGTTGACTTAGCTTCATTATTTTTAGACGAGACTGCACAGAATTTTGATTTAGGGCATGGCTACAGAGCACAAACCCATTTAGGGTCTCAATTAATGTATCATTCTATTATTGAAGCAGCTAAAGAATACAAGACTAAAGGAAATTCTGCACTTCCAGAGCAAAGGGATTTACTTAAATACATTGAGGACTTGGTAAAAGTTAAATCTCAAGCTAGAGTTTTTATTTTTGGTTCTGTTTTCGGTGGTACGGGTGCATCTTCTATACCAGTTATCCCTACTGCATTTAACAGCGCATATAATTTATTTAAAGATTTGCCACTTGAATCAAAATCCGTAGAGGCTAAATTCGGAGCATCTTTATTAACGGAGTATTTTAAATTTAAAAGCCCAACAGATGCTCAGAAAAAAGAGAAAAAGAATGCAGTTGTAGCA
>JBIKPL010000376.1:0-3389 GCA_044357485.1 Cytophagales bacterium | reverse complement strand
CCGCGGGAATTGGAGAAATTGCCATCAATGACCACTTAGAAGCTTATATTGAAGATAAAAAAATGCTAGACGTACATGTTAAATAAAATATATTTCACCCTAGTTTTATGGACTTGCACGATTGGTTTTCAATCTACGATGCATGCGCAACAGTTTCTCGACATTCCTAAAGGCTATTTTCTCTTTCCTATCCAACCCGGACAACAAAATTATTTGGCGGGCAATATGGGGGAATTAAGAAGCAACCATTTCCATTGTGGCTTAGACATCAAAACCAATTATACCACAGGACTGCCGGTATATGCAGCGGCAGGCGGCTACATCAGTAAGGTTTTTATTTCCACCAAAGGATACGGTAACACCATTCACATGGTACACCCCAATGGATTTGTAACCGTGTATGCCCATTTAGAAAAACTAGAACCTATACTTGGGGATTTTGTCAGAAAAAAACAATACGAAAATCAAACCTTTGAGATAGAATTGGTTTTAGGAAAGCATCAAATCAAGTATAACAAAGGAGAAATCATTGCTTATTCAGGCAATACAGGTTCTTCAGGCGGGCCACATTTGCATTTCGAAATCAGGGATACGAGCAACAATGTCTACAATCCTTTGTTATTTAGTTTTAATGAAATCAAAGACAATATCCCTCCTGTGATTACCAGGTTGGCCATAAGAACCTTTGATGAGCATAGTAGAATAAATGGTGAATTTGGCAGAAAAGAATTAAAAGTAAAAAAAATAGCCAATGGATATACCATTGAAAATGAAATCAATGCCCATGGCATCTTGGGTATAGAAATTGGGGCTTACGATCGACAAAATGGCACCTCCAATTTAAATGGCGTCTATAGAATTGAAGTGTTGGTTGATGGTAAAACCACTTACAATCATAAAATTGTAAACTTCCCTTTTGAATATGCCTCTCATATCAATGCGCATATCGATTTTGAAACTGCCAAAACCATGGGCAACAGTTATCAAAAATGCTATATTGACGATGGAAATAAACTTACCATATATGACAAACATGCTTTCAAAAGTAAAATTATTATAGAAGATAGCCTCAAACACCAAATACAAATTACGGTTTGGGATGCCTATGGAAATCAAACATTGCTGAAATTCGAAATCAAAGGTGCTTCCATTAAACCTCTGACGCAATTAACCGCCGCAAAAGGGGTCGCTAAAATTAGCATGGAAACCTATGAAAACATTCTCAAATTTAAAATTCACAATGCCACCCCTCTCTATAAAACAGCTAAAATATCATTGCCTAATGTTGTTAAAATAGTAAATTGTGCCTATACCAAAGACAATCAAGCTGTATTTTTATGGGATTTAAGAAAAGGATTACCCGACTCTATTTATATCAATGGTTTGGTTCAAAAATTTGTATTCAAAGAACTCCTTGCACCCGATATGGTGACACAACACTATGATGAACACATGAATATTCATTTTCAAAAAAACACCCTTTACGATACGCTGCCATTACAAATTAAATATTCGGCAGATACTAAACGTAAAAATGGCTTGGTGTATCAAATCAACAATTATTTCACCCCTATTTATAGCGAATATTTTGTAACCCTTAAAACAACCGAGGCAATTGAAAACAAAGCAAAATGTGCTGCCTATGTCATGAGTGACAATGGAGGCTTAAGGTATTTAGGAGGTAAATGGAATGATCATTTATTTGATTTCAAAACCAAATACCTAGGAAAATTTGTATTAAGAGCCGACATTACGCCTCCCCAAATTAAACCCTTGGGGAAAACACCGTATGGGATAAAATTTGAAATAGATGACTACCCGGCAGGAATTGACACCTTTTCAGCAACTTTGAATGGGGAATGGATACTATTTCATTATGAACATAAAAAACGGTTGATTTGGATTGACAACCCCGACAATAAAATTTTAAAAGGGGAGTTGATACTTACAGTGAAAGACAAAGTCGGTAACAGTAAAATATACAGCACTAAACTATAATAGCATCATGACACTTCATATAGGAGAACAAGCACCAGCATTTCAAGGAAAAGACCAAACAGGAAAAACCATTCAACTTTCTGATTATAAAGGACATAAACTGGCTATTTATTTTTATCCAAAAGACAATACGCCAGGTTGTACAGTGCAAGCATGTAACCTCAGGGATAATTATACACTACTCCAAAACAATGGAATTCAAATTCTTGGCGTGAGCATTGATTCGGAAACCTCACATGAAAAGTTTATCAAAAAATTTGACTTACCTTTTCCTTTACTTGCCGATATTGACAAAGAAATGGTCAATCAATATGGCGTTTGGGTTGAAAAATCGATGTATGGCAAAACGTATATGGGAATAGCCCGCACAACATTTTTAATTGATGAAAATGGAAAAATAATTAACATTATAGCAAAGGTTGATACCAAAGACCATACAAGTCAGATTATAAACGCCTTACAGCTTTAATATTGAATTGCTCATTTAATTATTATTAATTATTATCAATTTTGACCTCAATAAATTTTTCATTTTGTGAAGGATTTAACAAATTGCATAACTTTGATAAATAAACTCATTATTTAAGCGAAAGCTTTAAAACAATAAATAACACCGATGTCTAACCAGAATATTGCAATAGCTGAACTAGAAAAAATAGCCTCTCAAGTACGTAGAGACATACTAAGAATGGTACATGGTGCTAAAAATGGTCATCCGGGTGGAGCATTAGGCTGTGCAGACTTGTTTGTTTCCTTGTATTTTAGAATCATGGAACACAACAAACAGTTTAGCATGAATGGTGTAGGAGAAGATTTATTCTTTTTATCAAACGGACATATTTCTGCGGTATGGTATAGCACATTGGCAAGAGCTGGCTACTTTGATATTGCGGAGTTAAAAACGCACCGTAAATTAAATTCAAGATTACAAGGTCACCCTACCCCACACGAACACCTTGAAGGCATCCGCATGGCTTCAGGATCATTAGGACAAGGTTTATCGGTTGCCATAGGGGCCGCACAAGCAAAGAAATTAAACAAAGACAACAAATCAGTGTATTGTTTAATGGGTGATGGCGAACAACAAGAAGGGCAAGTTTGGGAAGCAGCCATGTACGCTGCACATCATAAAGTTGACAATGTAATGGCATTTGTGGATTTAAATGGGCAACAAATTGATGGCTCCACAGACCAAGTATTAAGCTTAATTGACCTAGGTGCAAAATGGAAAGCATTTGGCTGGGAAGTTGTAACCGTTGACGGGAATAACATGAAATCATTGGTAGAAGGCATTGAAAATGCACAAAAAAACCTCATGCACAAAGGAAAACCTGTCATCTTTATGATGGAAACACAAATGGGTGCAGGTGTTGATTTCATGATGCACACGC
>JBIKPL010000375.1:0-3402 GCA_044357485.1 Cytophagales bacterium | reverse complement strand
ATGGATATGGTTTTCTTTTCTACTTTTGGGCAAGTTACCCCAGCTCTACCATTAAAAGATGCTGGTAAAGTGGTATATGGTAATGCAACTCGTTTAGAATGGGAAGATGTTTGTCCTAAAAAAGAAGGTGATGAGATTTATATTTTGGGAAATCCTCCTTATTTGGGAGCTAAAGAGTTAAATAAATCTCAACAAGAAGATATGTTTATTGTATTATCTGAATTAGGGAATGTTAAACGACTAGATTACATTGGTTGTTGGTTTAAAAAAGCTACTGATTATATAAAACAAACTAAAAACACAAAGTATTCTTTCGTTTCTACAGATTCAATTTGTCAAGGAGAGCAGGTTGAGTTGATCTGGAGTTATATTTTTAAGTTAAATCAAGAAATTGCTTTTGCACATCAATCATTTAAATGGACTAATAATGCAAAAGATAAAGCTGGAGTTACTGTAATAATAGTAGGTGTTCAAAATAAAAACACAACTGGATGTAAATTTATATATCAAAAAGAAACTAAAATTCATGTTCATAATATATCTCCTTATTTAACAAGTGGTAGAAATACTTTTATGCAACAAAGAACAGAACCTTTATCAATATTTCCCAAGATGATATTAGGAAGTAGCGGATTTGATGGAGGTTTTTTAATTTTAACACAAAATGAAAAAGATAAAATAATTCAAGATTATCATCATTCTAGTATATTAATTAGAAAATTTTTAAGTGGAGATGATTTTTTAAATGATAAGACTAGATATTGTTTATGGATTAATGATGATAAAATTGAATTATCAAATTCGATTGAACCAATAAAAGATAGAATTGAGAAATGTAGAGAATTTAGAATTAATGCAGGACGGGATGCTCAAAAAGCAGCCAAAGTTCCTCATAGATTTTTTTACAGAACACACACAGAAACAAATAAAATATTATTTCCCAAAACTACATCAGGAAGAAGAACATACGTGCCACTTGGATTTATAGATAGTAATTCAATTATAAGTAACGCTTCATTTGTAGTAAATGATGCAACATCAGATACATTCAGTATATTATCATCGAAAATGCACAATATTTGGTTATCTATAACTAGTGCTAAAATGAATACATCATATAGATATTCTGTAAATTTAACCTATAATACTTTCCCATTTCCACCAATTTCTGAAACACAAAAACAAGAATTAGAAAATCATGTTTTTAGAATATTAGACGAACGAGAAAAGCATTCAGAAAAAACATTGGCTCAAATGTATGACCCTGAGAAAATGCCTGATGGTTTAAGAGAAGCTCATCATCAAAATGACCTAGCTGTTGAGCGTTGTTACCGTAGTAAACCTTTTGAAAGTGATGAAGAACGTCTAGAATATTTATTTAAACTCTATGAACAAATGATAGCTGAAGAAAAAACTAAAGGAACATTGTTTGAGGTGGAGAAAAAAGCAAAAGGTAAAAAGAAGAAGTGATGAATTCACAGAGGGACATTCATGTCCCTCTGTGAACATATTTATATTGTAATCAATATATTATACTAGATTATGAAAGATTTAACAACGTCGGCAATAGACCGTCAAAATATATTAAATAACCCAGAAGCTATAAATAATATTCAGAAACATTTAGGCATTACAGGTATGCTTTATGAAAATGAATATAGGTTTACAACAACTCAAATAGCCGATTTTTATGGAGTTAGCTCAAAAACAATAAAACGTCATGTTGACAATTTTGAAGATGAACTAAGTAATAACGGTTATAATGTACTGAAAGGGCAAAGATTAAAGGAGTTTAAAGTTTTGTTTAGTCATCTTATTTACAGAGATATTGATGAAGATTCACAGAAGGACATTGATGTCCCTCTGTCGAAAGAAGTAACTAATAAACAAGCTCTTAATAGATTAAAAGCATTAGCTATATTTAATTTTAGAGCATTTTTAAATATAGGAATGTTACTCACAGAAAGTGAAAAGGCAAAATCTTTACGAAGTACAATATTAGATATTGTAATAGACAGTTTAAATTTAAAATTAGGAGGAAACACTACTTTTATTAACCAAAGAGATGAAGAATATTTAATTGCAATTGCAAGAGAGCCTGAATATAGAAAGGAATTTACAAGTGCATTAAGTAGATATTTAAATATGGGTGACGCAAAGTATAGTTTTTATACTGATGCTATATATCAAGCAATTTTTCATGAAGATGCGACAGAGTATAAAAAAATATTACAATTAGAAGCAAAAGTAAATCCTAGAGATACAATGTATGCTGAGGTTTTAAAATTAATAGCTTCGTTTGAAATTGGTATTGCAGATGAAATGAAAGAAAAATATACTGAAATAGGTCGCAAATTATTACCGATAGAATTAAATGAACTTATAAATAAATTCGCAACAAAAAGACATTGGAAACCTCAATTAGAGGATGCTAGAACAAAAATGGCATCAAGAGATTATGGTTTACGAAATATAATACATGATAGATTAAAGCCTTATTTAACCAGTTTATCGATTGATGAGTATCAAAGATTTTTGGGGGAGAATAGTAAAACACTTCAAGAAAGAATAGATGAAAACATAGAAGTATTTAAACGCCTAAAAGATAAATAATGCTTCAGTTTAGATATTTCGATAAAGAACATGCAATTGAAGTTCATGATGAAATAATAAAAAAATCAGGAGGTTCTTTTGGCGTTTTAAACATAGGTTTATTGGATAGTACATTAGAACATATTCAAAATGATATTTATTATCCTTCTTTAGAAGATAAACTGTCACATTTATTCTATGCTATAAATAAAAATCATAGTTTTCAAGATGGCAATAAAAGGGCATCAATTGTACTTTCGGCTTATTTTCTTGAAATTAACGGTTTAGATGCATTAGTTTCACCATTCATAAAAAAAATGGAAAACATTGCAGTATATGTAGCTAACAATAGAATTAATAAAGATTTATTATCTGAAATAATATATTCATTAATTTATGAAAATGACTATTCAGAAGAATTAAAAATCAAAATATATAATGCTTTATCTTAATATCTTAAGATAATTTAAATAATTCAATGTTTTAATTATTAATGTTGGAAATAGAACAAAACCAAATTGGATTTTATTAAAGAAAAAGTAAATTAATTAAAGCTTTCATTATCTATAAATGTCTTTATGGCTAAAAATAAGCTAACTATGCTTTAATTAATTCGATAAAAATATTAAAGGTTATTAAAGAATGTCTAAAACTCAATAAATTAATTAAACTTTAGACAAACTTTAGACATTTATTTAGACAAACTTTAATACCAAAAACAATACAAATTGTTTAATTAAAATTATAAGCAATTAAATATCAACAGATTAAAATGAGGTTCAAGTTAAAAAAGAATGTCTAAAACTTAAT
>JBIKPL010000374.1:0-3404 GCA_044357485.1 Cytophagales bacterium | reverse complement strand
ATTAAAAACAAATTTCCTTATATGGATGAAGCGATTGAATATGGCAAAGATTACATGAAAAATTTATATAGAAATATAGCGGAGAGAAAAGATAATTAAGGTTGAGTTTTTAGTGTTGAATGTTTAGTATTCCAATACTTAAATTAATATATTAAACTGATTCTTGAAGTCGCAAATTGCGACTTCAAGTTTTTTGTTTAATAATTAAATTACTAAAAACTCAACATTAAACACTCAAAACTAACAACTAGCCTCCTGCTTTTTTTGCCTTATATCCAGCTTTGATCAGTAAGTCAATTACTTTGTCTCTTACTTCTCCCTGAATCAATACCTCCCCTTCTTTTACGGTTCCCCCTACGCCACACTTTGATTTCAACATTTTACCTAACATTTCTAGGTCTTCAGTTTTACCGACAAAATTATTGACAATAGTCACAATTTTACCTGCTTTTTTCCTATCTAAAAACACTTTAAGATTTTGTTGACCAGGTAACAAGGTATCTTCTTCCCCATCAGAAGCATAATTGTACTCAAAACTGTCATCGGTAGAATAAACCACCCCGTCTCTATTTTTCTTATTTTTCATAAGTGAAAGAAATTCAGTGTTATAAGATATGATATATACTAAAAAACAGTATTAAAAATGAGGGATGATTAATTTTCGTTAATTTTCAATTTCTTTTTCAAATCATCTACAGACATTTTCACTTTTCTATCGGAGACAATTAAATCATTGATCATTTGAATGGCATGAATTACCGTACTATGGTCTCTGTTTCCGAAATGATATCCAATCGTTTTGAGTGACAAGTTGGTCAATTCTTTGGCAAAATACATCGCAACCTGACGAGCCAAAACAATTTCTTTTTTTCGTGTTTTATCTTTGATATCAGCCACGGTAGTACTAAAATATTCGGCTACACATTTCTGAATATAATCAACATCTACCTCTGTTTCAATATTTTGAATCAAACTTTGAAGCGTTTGTTTGGCCAATTCCAGATCAATTTCTCTACGGTTCAAGGAGGCTTGGGCAATCATAGAAATCAAAACACCTTCTAATTCCCGTACATTTTTTTCAACACTGTAGGCCAAGTATTCAATTACATTGTCAGGAATTTCTATCCCATCAGCTTCCATTTTATTTTTAATAATGGCCACCTTGGTTTCAAAATCTGGTGCCTGTAAATCAGCACTTAAACCCCATTTAAACCTAGACAACAACCGTTCATGCATTCCGCCTAAATCTTTGGGAGCACAATCGCTTGTTAATATAATTTGTTTTTTATTTTGATGTAAATGGTTAAATATTTGGAAAAAAATTTCCTCCGTTTTAGGTTTACCCGCAAAAAACTGCACATCATCAATAATCAATACATCTACTTGAGAATAGAAATTGGCAAAATTTTGAATATTGGCATTTCTATTCGCTTCAATAAATTGATTGGCAAATTTATCAGACGTCACATATAAAACCTTTACTTCAGATTGATTCTGAACAATATGATTTCCAATAGCTTGCACCAAATGCGTTTTTCCAAGTCCTGAAACGCCATAGACCATTAAAGGATTAAAAGAAGTTACCCCCGGCTTATCAGCCACGGCTTGTCCCGCAGAACGCGCCAGACGGTTGCAATCGCCTTCTATATAAGATTCAAAGGAATAATGAGAATTAAGTTGGTTATCAAAATAACTTCGCTCATCTAAGCCATTTGAAAATGGGTTAAACGACTCCGAATTATTGTTATGCGAATTGTTGCTAACAGGTGCTTTTACACTTTTAATGGTTAAGGTATAAGGAGTTCTGTACTCATTTCCTTTGTCCATCAACACTTGGTATTTTAATTTCCCGAAAGGTCCCAATTGTTCATGAATTACCCTGCGAAGCACATCAATATATTGTTCTTCTAAATATTCATAAAAATACTGTGAAGGTACGGCAATAGTCAATTCAAAATTAATCAACGAAACAGGCTGAATAGGTTCGAACCAAGTTTTAAAACTTTGTTCTCCTACTAGCTTTTTGATTGACTCAATGCAACTATCCCAAACAGTATGGTGACTAATTTCGCTCAATGAAAATGGTGTTTTGTGAATTGTCTTTACTCAAGAAAACTTGAGGGAAACAAAAATGGTGAAAAAAATGAAACTATAAAAGTATAATTGAAACGATTATGTGATAAATAAATATTTTTTATCAATTAAGCCTATATCAATGATTATATAATTCTCCAATACATTTTTCAGCACATTTATTCACCTAAATCATTTAAAAGAAAACCTGTAAAAATTTGTTAGACTAATCTAAATTATTATTTTTGTAGATATATAAACTAAAAATGAAACACTTAAAAATTGTCATTTTACTCACTTTAGCATTCAAATTATTTGTCGTATTTTCAATTCATGCACAAAACAATTTGCTTGAGGGAACAATCAAAGATGCCCTTACCAAAGAAGCGATACAACATTGTCATGTTAAATGGGGAAAATTCAAAACAGTAACCGATAAGGAGGGAAAATTTGTATTCAATTTGACAGATGCACCGCAAGCAACCTTCATCATTTGTGCCTATATTGGCTATTTTAGTGACACTTTTATGGTTGATGATTCTAAAACTAAACTATTTTTTTTACAACCTAAAGTCAATACAACCCAAGAAATAACCGTTTCAGGCGTTTCTAAAGCAACCTTTATCAACGAAAATCCAATTGCCATAAGTCTTGTGACCAGCAAGGCCATTGAACAAGCCAATGAAACCAACATTATAGACGTACTTACTAAAAATGTAGTGGGATTAAATGCGGTGAAAACAGGGCCCAATATTTCAAAACCTTTTATACGTGGTTTAGGGTACAATAGGGTTTTGACTTTATATGATGGTGTTCGCCAAGAAGGTCAACAATGGGGAGACGAACATGGTATTGAAGTAGACGCATATCACATAGAAAAAGCTGAAGTCATCAAAGGGCCCGCGAGCTTAATGTATGGTTCAGATGCATTGGCGGGCGTCATTAGCTTAATGCCAGCAATTCCGAAAGCAGGAGACACAACATTGCATGCCAAAACCTTTTCTGAATACCAACACAATAATCAAATGATAGGCAATGGTTTAAGAATTACTTATGCCAACACGCATTGGTCGTATGCCCTAAGTGCTTCGTACAGAATTGCTAAAAACTACCAAAACAGTATTGATGGCAGGGTTTATAATACTGGGTTTAAAGAAGCCAATGCTTCAGGTTATGTTTCATATAAAACCAAGCTTGGATATTCTTCTTTAAGCCTTTCACTTTATGACAATTTACAAGGAATACCAGATGGTAGCAGGGATTCATTGTCCAGGAAATTCACCTATCAAATTCATGAAAATCAATTAGATGACATCAAAAACAGACCAATA
>JBIKPL010000090.1:0-9300 GCA_044357485.1 Cytophagales bacterium | reverse complement strand
AATTGTTTTTGAACTGCCTTTACAAACAGCAAGCCCATTGGCGACTATAGTGGGTAAGTCATTTACAGTCACGACCGCAGTATCGGTACTTTTACAACCTTTAGTATCTGTTCCGGTAACGGTATAAGTGATGGTACTTGTTGGGTTTGCATCAACTGAAGCGCCTGTCGTAGCAGATAAATTTGTTGCAGGACTCCAAGCATAAGTGTCGGCTCCTGTGGCAGCAATTGTTTTTGAACTGCCTGAGCAAATGGCAACACCATTGGCGACTATAGTGGGTAAAGTATTTACGGTCACGGCATTGGTAGTGTCACTGCATCCTGTTGTGGTATTGGTAAATGTAAAGTTTACTACACCAGAAGAAATGCCCTTAATAACCCCAGCATTCGTGATTGTTGCCACCAATGGATTAGCGCTGGTCCATGTGCCACCTGTGGTTGGACTTGCTGTAATTGTAGCCCCAACACAAACTTTTGTATCAGTAATACTAAGGATTGGTTTTGTGCAGCATTCAACATCTTTTAGATTTGCATCTATCGATGAACCAATTGTTTGGCCACTTGCTCCTGCAATAACTGGTACCCCATCAGTATCCACATTTCCAGCTAAAATTTGCCCACTTAAATCGGTGGTTTTAAATGTTGCTCCTCCTTCAACAGCATCGGAGCAACCATCTCCATCTGAGTCTAAGTCTAAATAATTAACTATTCCATCAGAATCTGTATCTGGACAACCTGAAAATGATTGCTTTACCCATAAATTTAAACTTTCATTATCAGGAATTTCGCCTGTATAAGTCCCTTGTGAATATTCTAAACGTTGAAAGTTATTAGCTGGCTGCCAATGAAAACCTTTTGCATCACCACATGGCCAAAAAATATTTTTTTCTAAAGTCAAATAAGCTCCATCATAACATGCACCCATTCCAGAAGCTCGAGTCAATGTTTGATATCCTTTACCTGTCCAATCAATCTGAAATGGAACATCATCTATACCTGAATTCAATGAAATATTATTACTTAATTTGGAAATTAAAGTGGTGTTTTTGTTAGTTGCATCAAGATAACCTCTAGAATCAGAAATCTTGATTTCAGTTGAATTGGCAAGTTTTAAAAGAACAGAAGGCGACAAGATACCTCTTGAAATATTATCTAAAATAGTAACTTGCGGTAAGGCACCCACACCATTTCCGTAATCTTTTGCCACTTGAATATATCCATTAGAATTGACATAACTAGAAAAAGTAGTACTATTTATATTGAAATAATAAACACCTGCAGAAGTTACATTGCTTGCATCTAATAACGAAGTAAATGCCTTACCTGCAGTTTTACCATCATTAGTAGATGGAACCATAAGTCCAGGACATTCTACTACATCTAATATCCCATCATTGTCGTCGTCTAAATCAACATCGTCACATATACCATCGCCATCATTGTCGGAAGCGCATACAATTGTACACGTTGATACACTCACCACCGCTGTATCCGTTCCTACACAACCATTAGCATCTGTTCCTGTAACGGTATAAATAGTCTTAGTTGTAGGGTTAGCATCAACTGAAGCGCCTGTCGTAGCAGATAAATTTGTTGCAGGACTCCAATCATAAGTATCAGCGCCAGTGGCAGCAATTGTTTTTGAACTGCCTGAACAAATGGCAACCCCATTGGCTGTTACTGTTGGTAAGGCATTGGCAGTCACGGAAGCTGTTGTTGCTTTACATGTTGTGGTTGTATTGGTGAATGTAAAGGTTGAAGTGCCAGAAGAAACGCCTGTAATAAGTCCTGCATTAGTGATGGTAGCTTTAGTAGCATCAGCACTTGTCCATGTACCACCTGTAGTAGGACTCGCTGTAATGGTTGCACCAACACAAACTGGACCAGTAGCACTTACTATTGGTAAAGCATTAACCGTTAATAATACAGCACTTGATGAAACGGGACATACACCTTCCGATTTTACAATAACATAATAGTATTTGCCATTTAAACTCACTGTTGGAGCGGTTAATGTCAATGAAGCAGTTGTAATACCACTATACACACCAGCATTTGTTAAAGCCGTTCCTCCCACATTGCTGTTTGTGGTATTTTCATACCATTGATAGGATAAAGTAGTTCCCGTTGCTGTTACAGTAAATGTAGTATTATCGCCAACGCAAATGCTTTGTAAACTAGGTTGTGTTCCAATAACTGGGTTTGTACAAGTTGCACATTCCACATCTTTAACAACAGCATCTTGAGATGAACCAATTGCTTGTCCACTTGCGCCTGCTTTAACTGGCACCCCTTTACTATCAACTGCTCCTGCCAATATTTGTCCACTTAAATCAGATGTTTTAAATGCTGCACTACCTTCAATGGCATCAGCGCAACCATCACCATCGGAGTCAGTGTCAAAACTATTGATAATTCCATCAGAATCTAAATCACAAGTTGAAAGTGTGGCCGATGATATTATAACATTATCGAAAGCTTGAAAATTGCCAAGAAAAAATTTAATCACATAATCACCAGGTTGTAAAAATGCACTCACAGTACCTTTATGTAACCAAGCATTATTCCAATCGGCTGGAGGTGTGGTGGTAATAACTGGCGATTGCGCAACCAAAGTAGTGCCATCTGATTTGAAAATATTTATTTGAGTTGACTCCGTTCCACTATCCCAAGATGCAAAATCAATCTCAACAGTTACCATACCTGCAGCAGCAACCGTATAAACCCTACTAAAGTCGCCCGTACCTGCAACTTCTACATATTGATTACCAACAGCAGCTGTATTTGGAGCATTACCCCGAGGAGGGTGAATCAAATTAATCGTTCCGCCACCTGTGCATGTCCAGCCTTGAAATGTAGTACCCACAAAATTATTACCACTACCAACTACTGGTGTTTCAAAATCCCAAGAAGCGCTGTTGTCCGTACATTCTGTTTTATCTAAAATTCCATCATTGTCATCGTCTAAATCAATATTGTCACATACGCCATCAGCATCATTATCAGGACATGGAGGACAAGCTGCGTCTGAAACAGCTACTAATTGCGAAGTACCTACTGTTTGTCCAGATGCAGTAGCTAAAATAGGTACACCATTCGCATCCACACTGCCACTTAACCTGTCATTTGTTAGATGAGATACCGTAAATGCGGCTCCACCTTCGATGGCATCAGCACAACCATCGCCATCGCTGTCTAAGTCTAATGTATTGTCTATTCCATCCCCATCAGTATCGCATGTTGTTTGAGTGCTTAAATCGGCACCAAACATAAAGTTGGCATAGCTTTCAGCAGCGAGATAATCAAAGGAAACACTTGAATGTATTCCATTAATTCTAACGATTGCAAACCCTTCTGTTCCTGTAATCTGAGTGCTTGAATTTACGACAACAGCGCTACTCCACAATACTTCAAAAGCTTTATTAAAAACAATTCCTACAGGTTGACCACCATTACCTATTGACGAAAATACCAATACCGGATTGAGTACTGGTTGACTAAATGTTAGCGTATTGGTATTGATAGCTATATTTTGAATACTAGTAGTATTAGGAATGCCATAAGATGCAGGGAATATGCCGTGATTATAAATGCCTGCTGTGGTTTGAACAGATGTAGTAGAAGTATAGGTATAGTTGATGCTGAATATGTTTCCTGATGCTGTATTTCCAGACACGTTTGGTACTGATGACCAGCCAAAATTACTGACGCCACATTCTTGTGTATCCAAAATGCCATCATTGTCATCGTCTAAGTCTATATGATCTAAAATGCCATCACCATCGGTATCTACAGGTATGATAATCTTCACTAATACGCTACTTGTATAGCCAACAACACAAGAAGTAGCTTTTCTTCTATAGTAAGTATTTACCGTTAAAGCGCCAGGAGCATAAGTAGGGGAAGTTGCTCCAGAAATGTCCGCCCAATTACTATTGTCTGTAGACACTTGCCATTGATACGCATAATTTGAACCATCGCCTCCGCTGGCTGTACTAATACTAGTGAATGCGTTTGGTGTGGCATTCGCAACAATGGATTGAGCTGAACCGATACTTCCAGCATTTACTGTATTACAAGAACTACAAGCACCATTGTCTGTCCATGCACCCCAAGCATTATTTGGGTCAGGCTGTTCACCTTGGGTCCAATACTTAGAGGTATAATTATGCCCATTATAACTTACAGAAGTAGGGGTCGCATATATGGTACCCGCATTCCAAGCCGTATTACAAGCTTGAGCAAACACGTCAGTGTTAAATGTTGAAAAAACAAAAAGCAATATTAAAAGGTATTTATGGAAGGTATTTGGGGATAGTTTTATTTTCATAGTGCTGTTTTTCATATAAGACAACTATAGATTCAATAAGTAACACAAAATTTGATTTTTTTTTATAATATATTGTATTACTTACGCATAGTTTTGATTTTTGGCTATGAAAATGATTGTAAATTTCTATACTGTTTTACCCTGCGGTCAGCTGCTTACCGTGTATTTTATTTCCGCAAGCCCTGATTTAATTTGCAAACGCTTTGCGTAAAACTTTGCGCCTTTACGAGCGAAAATGTGTTGAAAATTAGGCCGAGGTCGCATAGAGTCGGGTTGATTGAAATACACGATAGTGCGAATTTATGACCATAGTTCAGGGCAGGGCTGAGACTTTTATCCTGATTTATTTATTGTGTTACCCTTTCCTTCTTTTTAAAATAAAATATAAGCTTAAAATTATGTTACTTTTTAATATTGAGTTTGTCTATGTATTGAATGTATTCAATTAATAAAACATGATAGTCGAAAAATTAAACAATGGGATTTTAGTTGAAGATGAAAATAGAATCATTATAGCCATAAATGATGCTTTTTGTGAAATTTTTAATATCAAACAGTTGCCAAACGAACTTATAGGCACAAATAGCGAAACTATAATAATAAAAATTAAACAATTATTGATTCATACGGTTAATTTTGAAGCTACCATAAATCATTTAATAGAGAATAAAGAATTAGTGATAGACCAAGAGTTTCAAATGCATTCGGGGCGTATTTTAGCACGAGATTTTATGCCATTTTTTGTTAAAAATGAATATAAAGGTCATTTTTGGTCCTTTAAAGATATTACCTCTAGAAAAAATGAATTAATGGAGTTGTTAGTTGCAAAAGAACAAGCAAAAGCTTCGGCATTAGCAAAAGAACAATTTTTGTCAATTATGAGTCACGAGATGAGAACTCCAATGAATGCAGTAATTGGCTTAACTCACCTCTTGATTACTAAGGAGCCTAAAGACGAACAACTTGAATATTTAAAATCAATTAAATATTCTGCTGATAATTTATTAGAATTGATCAATAATATACTTGATTATTCAAAAATTGAATCTGGCAATATCATCTTAGAACATATTGATTTCGATATTCATCAAGTGATTGATAGACTTGAAAATATTTTTAAACATCAAACGGATGAAAAGAGAATTCGTTTTATGATACACCTAAATCATAATGTGAAACAATTTTTAAAAGGGGATAATTTAAGGTTATGTCAAATACTTATAAATTTAATAGGGAATGCTATTAAATTTACTGAAAAAGGTTTTGTTGATCTTTTTATATATAACTCCAAAGTTAATATTGATAATATTATTTTTGAAGTAAGGGATTCAGGAATTGGAATTGAAGAAGAGGATCAAGTTAAAATTTTTGAGATCTTTACACAAGCCAATTCAGAAAACACTCGAAAATACGGTGGTATAGGTTTAGGGCTAGCAACTACAAAGCTTTTAGTTCAATTGTTTGGTGGCACTATTACTGTTAAAAGTAAATTTGGGCTAGGGACAAGTTTTTTTGTAGAATTACCTTTTGAGATTGGTTCTCAAGAATTAGTATTGAATACCAATTTGAACGACAAAGAAATGTATAATAATTTAACAGGTAAAAAAATATTACTTGTTGAAGATATTCGTTTGAATCAGGTAATAGTTATAGCCTTTTTAAAACAGTGGGGAATTGAAACAATCACTGCCGAAAACGGTCAAGAAGCATTAAATCTTTTAAATTCAGGTGCAAGATTTAATCTCATATTGATGGATTTGCAAATGCCAATAATGGATGGTTTTACTGCAACGCAGCATATTAGAAATGATTTTAATGGAATATTCAATAAGTTACCTATCATAGCTTTAAGTGCAGCCACCTCTACTGAAATTAAAAATAAAGCCAAACAAATGGGTATGAATGATTTTGTATCTAAACCTTTTGATAGCAAAGTTTTATTTAGGGTGATTTCTGAATATATTAATATTAATTATACCTTATGTTGATAAAGGTATAAATGCTGTTATAATTTATACAAAAAATAAGTTTTTGCAGTTCCGAAGCGCATCTCGAACTATTGTTAACATTTGTTGTAGTATTTGTAATTCCTACAGTACCGCACTTTAAGCACACGTTTATTAGATACCGAGTATTTATTGTTTTCCGCAATCCCTAATTTAACTTTGCGTAAAACTTTGCGCCTTTGCGAGTGAAAATGTAAAAAACTCGCTAAGGTAGCAGCGATTTGACTTTATCGTTCTTTGCGAGCGAAAATGGGTTGAAAAAATCACGCGCCTTTGTGAGAAAAACTTAACGTTCAATTATTTACTTATGTTTTGCCGCATCCCTCAAGTGCCCACCTCTTGGCCGATCGCTTTCGTCGAGCACAATGTCGGAATGTAGAAATGCTGCCGCTTCTGCCGAACCTTTTACTTTCGATGCACAACGTACCAACATTTCTAATTCAAATGATGTCAATACACAATTTCTCAGCCCTGCAGTTCTCCACTGCGACAATGGTCTACATCCCGATGCTATTCCACGAGCCAATGCCAATGCGTCAAGCAACGCTTGGTTTGCCCCCTGTCCTTTGAATGGACTCATAGGGTGCGCTGCATCTCCGAGGAGTGTTATATTTTTCCAAGGCTCAAGTGTTTTTGCATCGAGTAATGCTCTGTCATATACAGGATAGCCAGAAACCTGCGTGGCCAGCGTTGCATTTAAAATTTCAGGAATGGGCGTATGCCAAGGAACGCAACGAATTGCTGCTGCTTTCAGGGCTGCAGCTCCTTGGGCACTCAAGGCTTTGGCCTCTTCTTCTGGCATTGGAAAACTTAGTTGCCACATGACCGAGTCGACGGTATAAGGCATCAGGTAGATTCGCTCATGGCCATTAGCGGTTTGAAATACCGTGGCAGCATCTAGTAAGGGGCTTTCTAGGCCTTGAAGTGCCGACAATGGACAAATGCCCAATATTACAATACAACCGAGGTAACGTAAAGGATAGCTGTCTTCTCCTAAAATGATATTGCGGACGGCACTCCGAATGCCATCGGCACCAACCACCAGGTCTGCTTTGGCTTGCCTTATTTCCCCATCTACTTTAAAGCTTAGCGTTACTCCATCACCCTCGCTTACTTTGATGTCGACTAATTGATGTCCCCAAGTAAGGGCATCATGACCTCCTAGTTGTGCTAACAAAGCCAAGCGCAACGACTGACGGGCAATATGTACATTGGTGCGTTTAGGATTGGTAATGATACCAGCCTCTAAGCGCTTTCTCATGCCCCATTCACCGAGCACTTTTCCATCAGGCGTATGCATCACGTGCCTGTTTGAATTTACCCCATCTTTTAAGGAGAAAATTCCCAGGCCTTCAATTGCTTTGCTCGCTTGTTGTAAAGTGAGCCCATATCCCTGCGAACGAACATCGAAGCCAGCATCGCGTTCATATAAGGTAAAAGGGATTTGACGGTGCAAACAAGCTACAGCCAAGGCTACGCCACCAATACCGCCACCAATTATGGCTACGTGTGGGTAATTTTCTGTGTCAGCAATAGGCTGAATGTCGGCCTCAATTAATCCCGAACCCTTACAGTTTGTGCAGGTATATAGGTGGCAATTGGGGCGAATTGGCGCCTTGCCTTCTTCTACCATTTTTTCAAATTGATCGAATTCTTGTGCTAAGTGTTGGCGCACTTTTTTATGTAACCTGCGACTTTTTTTGCCAGTTCCTTGGCATTCTTGACAAATAGTCCAGCATAGGGCTTTGTTTTCCTCTTTTTTCAATATGCTTTGTTTATGCTGATGCTTTACTAGGCATCAAAGGTAAAGGTTAGGTTATTGTTCTGCGATATGAAGTCAGGCTATGAAACACAAAAGCCTTATTTCATTTTTACCTGTTTTTCAGTGATTCCGATTAAATAAAACGTTTTTTCATTTTTTCTGTTCCTATCCATGTGCCAACCTGTTTTTAAATAGGTGCTGTTTTTGCCGATTTCAATGCCCCAAATTGGTTTTGTTAATTGGGGGATTAATTCTGGAAGTCCTTTTTTGGTATTAAATATCCAGAAATTAGTTAAAGAATTGGCCATATTTTCACTTTCAATATCATTGAGTAGTAAATCTGTTTTGCCATCCCTATTAATGTCAATAAGTTGAAGGAGTGTTGTTTTATTTGGGTTTTTGATGTCGTTTGAGATCCATTTTTGGGAATAGTCTATAGTGCTGTCGCCATGTTTTATTATAAATCGTCCTTTGTCACGGATGTAATTAGCAAATGAATTTGAAAAGTCATTGACAGGGGAATAGGTAATGGTATCGCAAATATAGATAGATTTAAAAGTGGCTATTGTATCTTGATTGGAACTGTTGGGGTGCTCCATTTTAAAATCATTAAATTGTTGTTGAACAGCAGGGTTTTTTAATAATAGGTTGAAATGGTAGGCAATGTTATTGATGTTAAAACCGAAAGTAATCGTTTTTGAAGTGTCTTTTTCAATGGAATTGGTTATTTCTTTTTCGGTATTGATTTCAATTAACTTATGGGTTTCTGTTGCAGAAATTAGTATGGTTTCTTCTGTAAAAGGGATATTGGCATGGGTATTAAATGTGTTTAAGAATGAAATTACCACGGTTAATAAACAGATTTTTAAAATAGAATACATGTCTATCGGATTATATATATTAATGTACAATTAAGATTTGCCAATTCGAAGATTGCAAATTTAAACATAATCTCCCACTAGTCCTCCGTTTTTCAAAGAGGATTCGTTTGATTGGCGTTTATAACTTCGCTGTTTCGCTATTCGACAATTGCATTGTCGAATCCCTATCGTAGGATTTTCAATCCGACTTTATATATTTTGGATTACAAATCCTAGGATAGGGCTTCCGAATTGCAAATTCGGAAGAGCAAGAAATTCGGAAGAGCAGGTTGTTTCGCTATTCGACAATTGCATTGTCGAATCCCTATCGTAGGATTTTCAA
>JBIKPL010000089.1:0-9306 GCA_044357485.1 Cytophagales bacterium | reverse complement strand
CCGGATAGGGGTCGCATTTGATGCCTACTGCTGCAAAACAACCCAAAGATCGTCGCATGTGAAAGGCGGAAGTCACCAACAATACAGGCGCGTTGCCCACTTTTTCTTTGATTATTGGGGCAGAAAACAGTGCATTTTCGCGGGTGTTCAAGGCTTTGGTTTCTACATAAATATCATTGGAATCGACCCCAGCATACAACAAAACCTGTCGCAATTGCAATGCCTCAATCAGCACGGTATCTTTGGCAGGTGTAGTACCACCCGTAATTAAAATCTTATCAATTTTACCCAACCTATACAATTGTAATGGATGCAAAATTCTATCGGCACCTCTATTGAAATACACCCTATCGTAAGGTTCTTGGCCATAATTGGTAACCCCAGTTAAGATTACGGCCAATTGATGGTGCTTCACTTTTTGAACAGGGATAGGTTGAAATTCCCACCAATGCAACAGCCTATTGGCCACGTAGCCATTGGTAAAAAACAGAAAAATACAAGTAAATGCAATGACTATCTTCTTTCTGTTTTTGTTTGAAAATACAGCCCATAATAACAAAGCCAACATCCAAGTGGCGGGCATAATTAAATAAAACAGGGTTTTAGATAAAATAAAAAACATACCTAATTGATTGAGAATGGTGGAACTTTAATAACAGGGGCATTATAAAAGGCCAAGCTATAAATATGATACGTAAAATAGGAAATCAAGGGAAAGGCATTTAATTGCTTAATAATGTCTTGTTTCGTATTGGCCTCCATCGTAATCCAAAGCTTCCCCCTGTCCATCGAAAGACTATAACTGGTCACTATGCCTTTAAGCATTAGTCGGTTCACCATGGTTCTTTGTTCTGGTATTTTGGCGATAAAATCCTCTTCCAAATCTTCTGGCAAGGTAATATCAATCATGAATTCGGCCATAATTTTAGTTTAATAGCGTTGAATGGAGGAGTACATCTTGAACTTGATTTGAATAGTCGATATCTCCTTGGAGCAAAACGTTACAAGTATGGTTATTATTTTTTAATAAATCAATAAAAGACGCTAGCCCTTCGCGATGTTTACCTGCACCAATTTGATGGTATTCTACTATCAATTGCTGAATATGGTTAAATTTATTGGCGGCTATTAATTCTTGTATTACGTCCATTTCAGCCCCTTCAATATCCATTTTTACCATCGCAATGTCTTGTTCCACGTAAGCAGACAAAAGTACGGTGGGTACCTGAATAACATCTTCATTTCCTCTCAATGGCAATAAGCTTCCTTTTAAAGAGCCATCGCCCAGGTTATTTTTTCTGAACATGGCAACACCTGCTTCATTACTCAAAGCCATTGGGTAAATATGCACGTCCTGCCAATGGTTAATCGCTACATTATGCTGAAGCAAAGACACATTTTGGGGCTCTGGTTCAAAAGCAAGAATCGTTGAACTTGGATAAAGCAATTTAAAAAACAACACAGACATCCCGATATTACTACCACAATCTATAATAATCGGATGGGTATGCGCAGTTTGAAAACGATATATTTGGGTGATAAATAATTCTTTAAACGAATACAAAAATGTATCATACGAGCTGAAAGTCATACGGTTAGCAAATACATGCTCCGTATAGCTGTTTACAAGCGGAAACCTTTTGTAATAAGATGCTTTGATTCTAAATTTAAGAAAATGGAATAACAAACTGATTTTTGAAAATGCAGAATCCTGACTCCAAAGCCTAAAGGCAACCCAAAAAATATCCATCAAAATAAACTTAGGTCTCAAAATATAGTTGTTTAATATTTATTTGGTGAATGATGTTAGTCATGAAAGCATCCGTAAGCAATGCAGGGTAAAGATATACAATAATTCTTCCTTCGGGCATTTGATTTCAATTATTCATCCGAGGATGCATTACAATTATGCTGTAAAATACTTTTTCCACCAATACTGAAACACAATCAATGCCCAGATCCTGGCATGCACGTCTTCAGGATTATTTGAAAACAGTTTGTGTTTTAGCTTCCTGATTTCATTGACCTCAAAAACGCCTTGGGCAATCACAAATTCATCCGCCAACAAATCATTCAAAATCAATTCCTTCAGGTCGTTTCTAAACCATTTCAGTAGCGGAACTTCAAAACCATGTTTGGGTCGGTTATACAATTCCGCAGGCAACAAATGCCTGAAAGCATCCTGTACAATTCGTTTTTTAGATTTGGCATTGATCTTATATTTTTCGGGCAATGAAAACGCAAAATCCACCACACGGTAATCCAAAAATGGCACCCTTACTTCCAAAGAATTGGCCATGGACATCAGGTCTACTTTGACCAGCATGTCGTTTTGCAACACCAAATCTATGTCGGTTCTTAATACTTCATTGATGCCACTATTTGCGGTAAAATGCTTTAAAATTGCTGTTTTTCTTGCTTGATGAACAGTGGCTGAATATTTTTGTTGGTACCTTGGCGTCAACATCGCAAAGCTTTGCGCTTCGTCGCCAAAACCTGCCCAACGCCAATAACGTTCCGAGGTCGACAACTTCGCGCCTTCCGCAAAACGGTGCAATTGCCTGATGATATTTCCGGCTTTACTGTTCCTTGATTTAGGCAAGGTTTTCCACAAAGGACTCAGGGTTTTAATGGCTGCCGCTGGCACGCCTCCATGGGTAATTTTATACTCGCCCATGTATTTGTTATAGCCCGCAAACAACTCATCGGCACCGTCTCCTGACAAGGCAACTTTAACTTCTTGACGGGTTAATTTACTTAAAATAAACACGGCTAAAGCAGAGGAATCGGCAAAAGGTTCGTCCAAGTAATCCAATACATCGTACAAATTGGCCAATAAATCATCGTTGGTAAGCGAAAAAACAGTATGGTTGGTTTTGTATTTGTCGGCCACTAAAAGGGCGTAATTGGTTTCGTCGAAATACGGCTCGTCTTTGTAGCCAATAGAAAAAGTATTGAGTTGGTTGGTATATTTAGAAGCCAAGGCCACAATCACAGACGAATCAATTCCCCCACTCAAAAATGCTCCCAAAGGCACGTCGGCAATCAATCGCAAACGCACGGCGTCGTCTAACAAATCATGCAATTGTTTTTGTGCATCTTCGTAACTCAGCGTGGTAGCATTCGCCGTATTTTCGTGGTATGGAATTTCGTAATACGGAGCTTTGTCAACTTTATTTCCATTGATTTGAAAATAACTTCCGACTGGAAATTTCGCTATGTTTTCAAACATGCTTGAAGGAGCCGGCACATAATTAAAATGCAGGTAATTGGCCAAAGCCACCACATCTAATTTTTTAGGCAGCCCCAATGCCAACAAGGCTTTTAATTCGGACGCAAAGCAAAGTTTGTCTTCGTCTTGGTAAATAAACAAAGGTTTGATGCCATAACGGTCACGGGCAATAAACAAACTTTGGTCATGGTTATCATAAATCGCAAAGGCGAAAAAGCCATTCAATTGGTTCAGGCAAGCCGCGCCATCTTGCATGTATAATTTCAACAATACTTCGGTATCAGAATCTGAGTTAAAAGTATGTCCTTTTTCAATGAGGGTAGTTTTTAGGGTTTTATAGTTAAAAATTTCTCCATTAAAAACAATGGTATAACGGCCAGATTCTTCTGTTTTAGGCTGATTTCCTTCTGGAGAAACGTCAATAATCGACAACCTTGCGTGGGCCAAAGCCACATGGCCTTGTTGAAAAGTTCCCGCATAATCGGGCCCTCTTTTACCCAAAGTAGCATTCGCTTTTGCTACATTTTCAAAAGTGCTTTTCCCTTTTTCATTAAAAGCATAAATGCCTACTATTCCACACATAGTATTTTATATTATTGTTTTAACATGCACTGCAATTTGCTGCTTCACAAGTGCCCATGATATTTTTTCATCAAATATTATTGGTAAAGCATTGTCTTCAGCATCCTCAAAATAGGTTAAACTTTTTAATATATGAAACAAAGTTTGATGTTTATACATTTCGGAATACCAATCCAGCACTTCTTTCAACGTGAAATGCTGTAAAATAAAATACAAATCATAAAAATCTTTCATTGCACCTCTTCCAGCTATTGCATCTATTTTCAAGCAAGCAATATCTTGAATAGGAGCCATTCTTATTTTTTCAATTGTAATCATGGGAGATAAAAAGTTGTACCTAAATTTAATGAAATCAACTTTTGTTCCATCGATATTTAAAATCAATGTACTATTTGCTCTGTGGATAATTTGTATTTTGTAATTATTTTCTAATAACAATTCAAGTAAATTATCAACATCAAAATCACTGTTGGTAAAAAAATCTAAATCCACAGAAATCCTATGCCCTATCTGCAAAGAAAGTGATGTCCCTCCGACCAAACGAAAATCATTCAGCCAAGACTCAGACATTAATTTTTTTAATAATTCCAGTGTGTTGGGTTCGACTGTTTGTATATGTAGCATCTGAAATTACTTATTGGTTCATCGAAAATAGTAGCACAAAACTGCAATGTTTTGGCATCCAAACTTCTCGCATTCAAACTAGCTTCTTTAATCACAGCTAATCCATAGATTTTTTTAATAAGATTCCAATCACCCAAAGTCCCTAAAGTCAGTACTCTTTCAATGATAAATTTCTTATTTTTGGTCAAATCAATACTAGACTTATCTGTGTCCCAAAATAAAGTTTCACTAAAATCTTTATAAGTAATTGTTTCCATTTATAAATTAGCTATAGATGTATTTCTTGTTGAGAAAGCTATCAAAACAAACTATTCAAATATCTTCCCAGGATTCAAAATATAATTGGGATCAAATACTTTCTTGATACCTTTCATTAAATCAATCACCGTTTTTGACAAAGCGATTTCAATATAAGGCTTTTGTACATAACCAATGCCATGTTCGCCTGAAATGGTACCACCCAGCGCAACCGTCAACCGGAACAATGCTTTAATGCCATCGATGACAGACGTATTCCATTGTTCCTCGCTCAAGTTACCTTTTATGATAAAGATATGCAAATTTCCATCACCCGCATGGCCAAAGCAAACCGATTCAAAGCCAAACTTAAGCCCAATTTCTTTGATGCCTTTGATCAAGGCTGGCAAAGCCGCACGAGGCACTACGGTATCTTCTTCTTTATAAATAGAATTGGCTTTCACGCCATGCGCCACATTTCTGCGCAGTTTCCACAAATCTTCTTTTTGTTGTGCCGAATCAGCCATCAAGATCTCCCCTACTTCAAATGCCTGCAACACCTCATAGATTTTTTCGGCCTCTTTCATCAGCAAATCCATGTCATTGCCATCGACTTCTATCAGCAAATGGGCCTGATCGGTGTCGGTCAACACCATGTCGAGTTTCAAATAGTCTACGGTCCAACGGATGGCATCACGCTCCATAAATTCCAAGGCTGAAGGCGTAATTCCAGCCCTAAAAATTGCCGAAACCGCCGCACAAGCTTGTTCTGAGGAAGCAAAAGGTGCCAACATCACCAGGTCTTTGCTGGGCAAAGGGATAAGTCTCAATACGATTTTGGTGATGATGCCCAAAGTGCCTTCCGAGCCAATCATCAATTGGGTTAGGTTATAGCCGGTAGCATTTTTGAGTACATTGGCGCCCGTCCAAATAATTTCTCCTGTAGGTAAAACCACTTCTAAATTCAAAACATAATCTTTGGTCACGCCATACTTCACCGCTTTAGGACCACCAGAAGATTCAGCCATATTACCTCCCAAAAAACAACTCCCCCTACTCGATGGATCGGGTGGATAAAATAACCCCTGAGCAGCAACGGTTTCTTGGAAATATTGGGTCACGACACCTGGCTCAACCGTGGCTTGCAGGTTTTGGTCGTCGATATGAATAATTTTATTAAAGCGTTCCATGGCCATCACCAAACCCTTATGTATGGGCAAAGCGCCGCCACTCAAACCTGTACCTGCCCCACGAGGCGTTACCGGAACCTTAAATTGATTACATAAAACCAATATTTTACTGATCTCCTCCGCATTCGCTGGCTTCACCACCACATCAGGCAAAAAAAGAAAATCTTCTGTTTCGTCGTGGCCATAATGGTGTAGACTCTCTTGGTCAACATACACATGCTCGGTACCAACGATTTCTTTTAATTTGGATAAGTAGGGCATATTTTAGGTATTAGGTATTAGGTATTAAGTAATAGGTATTAGGTATTAGGTATTAGGAATTAAGTATATCGTGTCTTTGTACTTGATACTTTGTACTTGATACTTTGTACTTGATACTTTGTACTTAATACCTTGTACTTAATACCTTGTACTTTTTCTTTATACCAATTTAAAATAAAATAGTTAGAAGATTGCACAAATAGTATTAAAACACCTTTACTTTGTACTTGATACCTTGTACCTAATACTTTGTACCTAATACTTTGTACTTAATACTTTGTACCTAATACCTTGTACCTAATACTTTGTACCTAATACTTTGTACTTAATACTTTGTACCTAATACCTTGTACCTAATACTTTGTACTTAATACCTTGTACCTAATACCTTGTACCAATAAAATGAATCCTCTACAAAATATAAGTTTCAAACTTACAAAAATTATCCTTTTGTACATACTCTTAGGGTTGATATTCCCGATGGGAACTTCGTGTAAAAGAAATAAATCTGTATCAAAGAAATCAGCACATGTAAGTACGGGTCATAAAAAATTGGTTTCCAGAGCGATTGACGCCTCGAGAGCCTATACTGGGGTACCCTATAAATTTGGGGGCATCAACAAAGTAGGCATGGATTGTTCTGGATTACTTTTTACAGCATTCAAAGACATCGGCATTGACATCCCTCGCCCCTCCAAAGAACAGTGTTTGTTTGGCCAGGAAATAAAGTTAAATGATTTACAACCTGGCGATTGGTTATTTTTCTCAGACAAAGAAGGCAGTTCAAAAATAGTACATGTGGGCATGGTTACGGAAGTGAGAAACGAAGAGGATGTGCGATTTATCAATGCCAGCAATAAATTAGGGGTGGTCGAAGACCAATTGTTCATCAACTACTGGCAAAAAGTATTTGTGAAGGCGGTTAGGCCGAAGTGTTTTGAGTAGTGTTTGTTTGCTAGTTGTCAGTTTAACGTGAAGGGTTAAAAGTTTAAAGAATAAAAGCAGATTTATTTTTAATTAATCAAAAAAATCCTACCTTTAAATCCTGAATTGAGAATAAAAGTGTTTTTATTAATTGTAAGCTTGTATTACGAAAAACTCAACACTAAAAACTCAAACCTAAAAAAGGGGGATTAGCTCAGCTGGCTAGAGCGCTTGGCTGGCAGTCAAGAGGTCATCGGTTCGAACCCGATATTCTCCACATAAAAAAATCTTCCGATGCAAATCGGAAGATTTTTTTGGTTTTAAGCTGTTTTGAAATATTCGTGACTATCCCAGAATTAATTTATTCTTTCCCTTTATCATAATTCTCAACTATTTTATTTAATTCATCACTAAAGTTGAAAATGTCATCCAACGAATCAATTTTGTTTTTCACTTCTTTTTTGTTTTCATCAAATGTAGAGATGCTTTTTTGAGCGGTGTTAAAATAAAGTCTACAAATTGGCTTTCTGTTGTTATTGTCTAATATGATTGAAAAATAGGATTGTGCATCTCTGTAACTAATTCTATTTTTATCAATTTTCTGTCTTAAAATTGTTTTAACAATCAGAAATCCTTCAAGCTCTTCCTCAGTCGTTACGATTTTAGAACCTTCATTTTCATCTTCAACGGAATTGCTTGTTGACACTAATTGTTCTTGAATTACACTAGCTTTTTCCTCATCAGACATTAATGCTGTTTTTAAGCGCTCATTGATCAAATCGCTAATATGTTGCTGAAATGACCTTTTAGTCAACATCGTAAATTGGTCTAATACCTTTGCTGTAATTGCGCCATTGTAAACTTGTTTGGTAAAAAGCTTCACAAATTCAGCCGTTGGGGTATTGATTTCTTGATTAATTAAACTTTTTAATTCATTCGTATACTTCAACTCACTTGCTGAGTTCACAATATTGTCAACATCAAAATGTGATTTATGAAACTTCTTTATTTCATCTATTTGATTGTCTTTAATATCTGTAATATTAAACTCTAAAAATGGTTTTTCGTCCATTTTATTTGGCTCAACTAAATCAGAATAAAATCTATAATTAATTCCATTCGTTAATAATCCAAACTTTGCTTTTGACACATGAAAGTAACGCATCAATTGCCCATCATGCACGTTCAAGTTTTGAGCCCAATGTTTACATTCTATTAAAATTGTTGCTTCCCCTTCTTTAAAGATGGCATAATCAATCTTCTCTCCTTTTTTCAACCCTAAATCAGCCACAAATTCGGGCACTACCTCTATTGGATTAAAGACATCATAGCCAAGCGCTTGCAAAAATGGCATAATAAAAGCATTCTTAGTGGCTTCTTCTGTGGCTATTGCATCTTTATGTTTGGTTCTTTCACCGATAAGCCTTAATTGGTCTTTTAAATCCATGTTTAAATAATTTGAGTTTAAATGCTTTGATTCCAATTGGCAAGCTAATACATTTTTTCTAAAAATGACCAATCGGTCATTAATTAAAAATTTCTATTTAATGAACTTTCCAGTGGATATGGAAAGAGAGGTTAACCAAGAATTGTTGCATTTTATAGCGCAAAGAATAAAAGCTTTGCGTACGGAAAAAGGATTGACCCAAGAAAATTTTTATAATGATACCAATATTCATATTGGTCGCATAGAATTAGCCAAAAGAGATATTTCAGTTTCAACGATTAGTAAAATATGTGATTATTTTGAAATAAGTATAAGTACTTTTTTTGAGGATTTTAAATAAGTATTCTTTCTTGATTATTATTTTGATACTGTATTTCCTTCATTATTGGGGCGATTCCCTTCGGGCCCGAGCTTTCGCAACTCGCATTTTAATTTGTTACCTAAAAATTTGATAAACAACAACATGGTACAACAAATTAAAAGTGCTCAAACAATTGCTCTATCTCTATCGCAATACGAATTACACCACATCTGATACCTATCATTTAATTTGTTTAGCAGGTAATTTTTTAAAAAGAGTCAACACTTTTGACGCTCTTTTGCGATTTTAAGAAACCGCTATTTAGGGCTGCTGAAAAACGCAATTCACATCATTTGTAAATCATTTTTAGCAAATATACTTAAAATTATGATGCTAAAATGACCACTCTATTTAATTGAAATGATTGGCTAATTCGCTTTGCGTTAGCGGGAGAGGCTTTGTTTGAGCTCATTTTTCTTGTGGGTTGAGGTATCTTTTAATACGCTAT
>JBIKPL010000373.1:0-3419 GCA_044357485.1 Cytophagales bacterium | reverse complement strand
CGCGTGATCGGCACTCGCTATTTTTCTTGTGGTCAAATCATAGCGTATTAAAAAAATACCTCAACCCACAAGAAAAATGAGCTCAAACAAAGCCTCTCCCGCTAACGCAAAGAGAATTAGCCAATCATTTCAATTAAATGGAATGGCCATTTTAGCATCATAATTTTAAGTCTATTTGCTAAATATGATTTACAAATGATGTGAATTGAGTTTTTTAGCACCCTAATTAGTTAAAGAGATTTAACACTATTGAAGTCCTAATTTAATCTTCCAATTAAAATGCAATCACCAACCAAAAAAGGTTTTAATACCGCTCATTTTTGTATTACAAAAAACATAATCAATAATATTTACCCATACAAAATCATTTAGAGACTATTTGTTGTTTTCTACTTTTGGTTCAATGATTTTAAGATGAAATTAATTTGTCTCCTTTTTTTGTATCACTTTGGTGTGGACAGCAATAGCGCGCGAGGCAAAAGCAACTATACTATAATTTGTATGATATTTTATTTTTATGGTATTATGGTTATCATTTTCTAGAATATTTTTTTGAAACCGCATTTTGTTAATGATTGGGCGATTTGGCCTCGAAGGACCGCGTAATCGGGAATTCGCGACTCTATTTTCTATTTATCAAGCCCAGTCTGCAAAAGTACATTAACCTTTGAAGTGGCGTTTATTTTCCAATTAAATTCAAATTCTTGGCTATTTGTTGTATTAATGATAAGAAAGTAGGTTTCAATACGAAGCCTACTTTCTTATAACTTGAAGACGTTTATTTTTCAATAATTATCTTTTTGTGAAATGGTTTATTACTAATCGTTCCTCTTAAGAAATAGATACCCGAAGGTAATTGATCTGTAGAGAGGAATTGGCTATACTTTCCTTCTGTTAACTTGTGCGCCATGAATACGCTTTGCAATTTTAACCCACCACTATTATAAATATCAATATTTACATCTGATGTTTCTGCTACCTCTACATCGATGATACCTTCCTCTTTCAGAGGGTTTGGGTAAATTTCAATGGATGATGGTTGGGTAAAATTATTATTGTCGGATATTGTATTTAGCCTGGCTGTTACGGTAGATTTTCCGAAACTTATTTGGTCAATTGAAATAGTATTGCCAGCAGACGCCAATAGTTCTATTGAAACAGCATTAATATAGGATCCTGTACTATTAAAATATGACCATGGTAACCAAAAGGTTTGGAAACTTGTTCCGAGGTTTAAGGTGGTGGTATTGTATGGTCCCACTCGAATAATTACACTTGCATTGGTAGACGCTTTGGCTATGATTTCTATGCCACCTGTATTACTGTAATCATATCCTCCACAGTGGGTTGACCAACTACCACTGGTTCCTGCAATTTCATTTTGAATACTGAGTACCCCATTTAGTACGGATACATTTGTTTTCCATTTTTCAATGGCCATACCCAAATCATTATAAGAACCAGGTAATCCATCCCCTCCATCAAAATTATCTATTAATGAATAGTTATCTGTACTGTTTACGGTCATCATAATTTCATTTGACCCAACTTCTTTGGGTATTGCATTGGGGTAACTTGAAGTCATTACCACAACTATTCTGTCTTTATTAGAAAGCGTAGCACTTGAATAGGTGGGTGAATTTGATCCGACAGGATTGTTATTAAGGTACCATTGATAAGATGGATTTCCTCCATTAATTGGGGTTGCAACAAAAGTTGTCAATGTTCCTTTTTGTATCGTATTTCCTGGATTTACGCCGATGCTGACAATTGGAGTTATTGTTCCAATTGGTCTAGTTGTAATCCAAAGCCATTTGGGTTCAGAACAATTTCCTTTGATATCACAGGCCACGATGGCAATAGCATATGCCGTATTGGGTATTAAATCTGTATCCGTAAACGTAAATATGTTGGCCGAAAGTTGGTGCGCATGGTCGAATCCAATACCCTCTTTGTGAATAGAAATGATGTATTTAGCTATACCGTCATCATCGAGAGATTCGTCCCATAATAACCTTACATTGTTTTGAGTAACATCAAAATAGGTTGCTTCTGGTGTGCTTGGGGTATCGTTCAGAAGTAATCCTCTTTTGCCGATACTAATATAATCAACTAAGATTTGTTCTTGTGGAGCCCCAACTTCACCTATCATCACATAGTCTACTTTTGCGCCATCTGTTCCAAAATTATTCCAAGGAATCCAAATGGTTTGGTAAGTGGTACTTAAATATATCGTAGTTCTATAATATTTACCAATACTTATCACCACATGAGTATTGCCAGATGCTTTCGCTTTGATTTCTATTCCTCCATAGTGTTGGTAGTTAAGTGCACCACAATCACTTGACCAATTGCCATCGATACGACCATAATCCATTTGGAAATGCATTTGGCCATAATAGGCACTTACGCTAGCTTTATAACTTGAAATCAAGAATCCTAGGTCATTTACACTTCCGGGGTTACCATCGCCATCGTCGAAGTCGTCCACTATTTTATAAGCAAGCGTATCGCTATTGGTTGTGATTTCATTACTCCAAGCAGCTTCAGATTCATTCATGGAAGGGTCATAAGCACCAATGGCAAAAAAATAGTTTGTTCCTGACATTAGCCCTGTAAATACTACCGAAGTTGATGCCCCATTTGCATCTATTGATTTTTCATATACCCCATTTTTATAGGCATTAATTCTATAATGGTCAATACCAATATTGTCTGTGGAAGCGGTCCAATTTAATGTAACACTCGTTTTTGTAATTGTACTGATGTTGAAATTTTCAGGTTTAGTTGGCTTCACTACATCGGTCAATGGCGCTACTGTAAATGTGAAAAATGTTGCTACATCATAAGCATCAAATCCTACCTCGTTAGAGGTGAATATTTGCATGGTCCCTACAGTACCAACAGGAGTTGAGGGTTTTACTTCGAATAAAAATAACTGCCCTACAGAATCTCCAGGAGCAATATAGTGCAAACCAGTGGTGCTTGTATTTGCAATAATGGAGGGAATAGAAGATGCGGTATGGGCCCATAAATAATACGTATTTTTTGCATGCCCAATATTTTTAAAAATAGCTTCTACTTGTGCTGATTCACCTGGTTCTATCTTGCCATTATGGTTGGTAGAGTTTTCATCTTTTAAATTTTTAACTATAATAACTATTTTAGGTGCATTACAAAGTATAGAAATTGTATCTATTGAACTATTATTCAGGTAGTCTTTTATAGTTAAAATTAATTTTGCCATATGTTGATCGGGTACATTTTTCCCTATCAGCACTTCAAAAGCATTTGTTTTGATTTTGGATGTCTCTTTTAATACAATGTCATAATTTTCTGTGCTGTCCGTTATTTTAAGGTAAGGGTCTAAAGAAGATATTTTTGCGAAAACCCCATTAGCATTGTTTGTGGATATATTA
>JBIKPL010000088.1:0-9334 GCA_044357485.1 Cytophagales bacterium | reverse complement strand
TTTCTTTAGCCAGCGGTTATCATATTAAAGGGCCCATTCGAATAGAACCGAATATGGTTGTTTTTAGAGGCCCAAGAGAAGCAATGGCCGACATACCTGATACCCTTCGCATTATGATTGCGTCTAAAAACATCGAAGCAAATCATGAAGAAAAAGTGAAAATTCATCATTTAAACAATGAATTTTTAAAGGTTGATAAGAAAAAAATCACTGTTAGTTTTGACGTTTCTACCTCCAAATAAAATACGACATTGATTAAGATAGGGGTTACTGGTGGCATTGGATCCGGCAAAAGCATTGTTTGTAAACTTTTTTCCTTATTGGGAGTCCCAATTTATGCATCAGATGATAGAGCAAGGGATTTAATGGAACATGATGAAACACTCATCGCAGCATTGAAAACTGAATTTGGAGAGGAAGTGTATACTGAGCATAAATTAAATCGTACCTATCTTGCACAACAAGTGTTTAATGACGCCTCCAAATTATCAAAACTCAATGCGTTGGTTCATCCTTGCGTAGCAAAAGATTTTGACCAATGGGTGTTGCGCAATGCTCATTCGCCTTTCGTAATCAAAGAAGCTGCGGTAATGTTAGAAGCCAATGGAAATAAACAACTAGATAAAGTAATTACAGTGGCAGCACCAGAAGCATTACGAATCCAAAGGGTGCTAAAAAGAGATCCTCATCGTACTGAAAAAGAGGTGAAAGCCATTATGGAAAAACAATTTCCTGAAAATAAAAATATGGCATTAGCCGATTTTATCATCACCAATGATGATAAACATTTGGTAATTCCTCAAGTAATGCAATTATACCAAACCCTTCACCAATTAGCCAACACGCATTTGTAAGATGAAAGATTTTAAATACATTAGAGAATCACAAGTAACACTTACAGAACTCATGATTCCTGCTTATGCCAATTTTGGTGGCAAAATTCACGGAGGTATTTTATTGTCCCTAATGGATAAAGTGGCTTATACCTGCGCCTCTAAACATGCGGGTAATTATTGCGTCACCGTATCTGTAGATGGGGTAGAATTTTTACAGCCTGTGGAAGTAGGAGAGATGGTGTCTATGATGGCTTCTATCAATTATGTAGGGCGAAGTTCTATGGTGATTGGTATTAAAGTAATTGCTGAAGATTTTAAAAATGGGTTGGTAAAACATACCAATACTTCATATTTTACTATGGTCGCTAAAAATGAAGAGGGAAAACCTACCACGGTGCCTGGATTGGTTTTAGAAAGTAGGGATGAGATTAGGAGATTTTTAGAATCGATTAAACGCAAAGAACTCAAAAGTATTTATAAAGACGAACTTGACAATGTTAAAACGAATCTTTGGGTAGACGAAAACCTCGCTATTTTAGAAAATGAACGCTGTAAAGTATTGTATGATAGCTACAATAATGTAGATATTTAGGGTTAAATTGCTATTAGTTAATCGAATAAATTAAATGGTTATTTCAAAAGACAAGTTTCCTGCTTTAAATTTTCCTGATTATGATTTGAGGATTAACACTTTAAATGACTGTACAACTATTTTTGACATTACGCGAAAAAAACATTTTGTATTGACTCCTGAAGAGTGGGTTCGTCAACATGTAATTCATTTTTTGAACAAACAATTGCATTATCCAACCGCCATTATCAGTACTGAATATGGCTTGAAATATAATTTTTTGCAAAAAAGAGCCGACATCATTATTTATAATAAAGAAGCACAACCGTTAATTTTGGTAGAATGTAAAGCGGCAGCCATAAAAATTACTGCCAAAGCTGTAGAACAAGCGGCTGTATACAATAAAATTATTAAGGCTAGTTATATCCTTATTACCAATGGATTAGTGCATTTGATTTTTAAATTTGACAACCAACAGTACAAACAAATAGAGATGCTACCGGCTTACCATGATATAATTTAAATATTGGGGGGCACCGCATCAATTTTAATGGTAATTTATTCAAGAAACAAGTATGAAAGACATTAGCACGCCTGAAGATATTAAAATATTGGTCGATTCTTTTTATGATTTAGTACAAAATGACGCGTTATTATCTCCCATATTTAACCATATCGCACAAGTGAATTGGGATTTACATTTGCAGAAAATGTATAAATTTTGGGGAACCATGTTGCTAGGGGAGATGTCGTACAAAGGATCGGCGTATACGGTACATGAAAAAATGCCTATCGATACGGCTCATTTTGAAAGATGGTTAAGTTTATTTAAACAAACCATTGATGCTCACTTTGTTGGTGTAAATGCAGAGGATGCTAAAAAAACGGCCAGCACTATTGGTTTAACATTTCAAGCAAAAATGGGCTTGTTAGGGAAATGATGTTGTAGTTTATCAATTACTGCTCTTTAACCAACCGGTTACACTCATTCTTCGTTCTTGAGTAACCAAAACTTCATGAGGTAATTCATCACTTTTGAAAAATACAGTTTTGCCTTGTTCTGGTGAAATTTTTTGATTGCTATCGGCATGGTATATTAGTAATTGACCACCATCATTTTCTTGCCAATCTTCATTTAAATAACTGATCATAGAATATTTTCTATTCGAGTTATTTTGAAATTGATCGAGGTGTTTTTTGTAAAAACTACCAATTTCATATAAAGAAAAGTGAAATTCGCAACTTGTTATACCCGCATAACAGCTTATGTTTAAGTATCGAATAAAGTCTTCCACTAAATTTAAAAAGTCTGTTTCTGAACTGTTATTATGTTTTCGATCTAACCAGTAAATGGCATCACTTCTAATAGCGGTATTGTGAATAAGGTTATTGGTGTTACCAATGCCTGCTGCTACTAATAATTTATCTTTGTTTAGGGCTAATAAATTAATTTTCAATCGTTCAGCCAATTCTTTACTTAAAAATTGATTAGAGATGCCGACTTTATTTTCAATAAAACTTGCAATGAGCGTTTCAAAATTACTTTCCAATAGTATAGTGTTTAACAAAACCGGTTGCACTAAAGGTAGTTGAATTAAACTTACACCAAAGCTAATTCTTACATTAATTTGATAGCTTAGTATAAAAGAAAAATTCTTCCCTGATTTAAGCAATGCATGCTTTTTAAAGGAAGGATTTTTATCGTGAGTGGCGTTTCTAAGCACTTAGCCCTCGTGCTTTTCTAAATTTTGCAGTCGTGCCAACATCGGAGGATGAGAATAACTTGTAAATACCACGGCAGGATGTGGCGTAAGATTACTTAAATTGTTAACCGATAGTTTTTTTAATGCTATTTGAAGCGCCTTGCTACTGTAGGTTGTCGCGGCATAATCATCCGCTTCAAATTCATTTTTACGCGATAATAAATTCATTAAAATCCCAGTGATACTTGAAATGGGGGCATACAACATGGTAAAAGCCACGAGATTTAAATGCATCGCATACGATGATGAACCTAATGCTTGAGACAACTCTGTATTAAAAGCAAATTTGGATAATAAAAACAACATAAATCCCACTTGCGCTACCGCCAAAATCATGGTGGTAATGATATGATTACGTTTAAAATGACCCACTTCGTGCGCTAAAACAGCCACTAATTCTTCAATACTATGGTTGTTGATGAGCGTATCGTATAAAACAATTTTTTTCTTTTTCCCTATACCAGAAAAAAAAGCGTTTGCTTTATTGGATCTTTTAGAACCATCAATCACATAAATATTATCTAAAGGGAAAGCAATCTTTTCGCTATACGCCATAATGGCATTTTTTAATTCTCCATCTGCCAAAGGCGTTAATTTGTTAAATAAGGGTAAGATAAGACTGGTATAAAACATATTAACCCCTAACATCAATATGGAAATGATTACCCAAAAATAAATCCAAAAGTTTTCACCAATCGAAGTCGTAAGGTAAAGAAGTATACTAATAATGGCGCCGCCAATTAATGCTGTTAAAACATATCCTTTAATTTTATCAATGATAAATGTTGTAACGCTTGTTTTGTTGAAGCCAAATTTTTCTTCAATCACAAAAGTGCTGTATACGCTAAAAGGAATGGTTACAAGGTCAGAGACAATGAATAAAATGCCAAAAAACAACAAGGCAAGCACAATGGGATGTTGATAACTAAGGCTTAAGTAGTCATTTAATTGACCTAATAATCCTGTTTTAAGCACAACAAAAGTCAAGATAAAACTAAAGGTCTCTGTCACAAAACCAAATTTAGCATTGGCTTTGGTATACGCTTGCGACTGCGCATATTTATCGTCTTCGTAAATGCCTTTTAAAGTGTCAGGAATACTGGTTTTTAAATGACGGAGATTAAGGTAGGCCAACGTTTGGTCGAGGATAAAATTGGCACTTAGGATGACTAATATAATGGTTAAAAACATATTTATTGCTGAGTTATAAAGCTTGTAGAAACCCAAAACCATTGCAATGGGTATTGAGTTTCATAATTTGTTTAATAGTATATATTTTTTGATAAATAATTGCTCACATAATCTTGTACACCTTCTTCTAGGGTATGAAATGGTTTTGAATAGCCAATATTGATTAGTTTTTGCATATTGGCTTCCGTAAAATATTGGTATTTATCACGAATATCTTCCGGGGTATCTACAAAAGAAATGTCTTCTGGTAAATGCATGGCCTTGAAAGTATTTTTAACCAAATCAAGGAAGGTGCGTGCTTTGCCACTTCCTAGGTTATAGATTCCTGAGTTTTGCCTGTGATGCATTAAAAACATACAAACTTCTACCACATCTTTTACATACACAAAATCTCTCATTTGTTCGCCATCCTTAAACTTAGGATTATGAGAACGAAATAACTTCATTTTGCCTGTATTGCTTATTTGTTTAAATGCATGAATAATAACAGAAGCCATTCGATCTTTATGGTATTCGTTTGGACCGTAGACATTAAAAAATTTCAAACCCGCATAGAAAAATGGTTTTTCTTTTTGAGCCAAAGCCCAAATGTCAAAATCATTTTTGGAGTCTCCATAAGGATTTAATGGTTTCAATTGACTTATAGTCGCTTCATTATCATCATACCCTAATTCTCCTAAACCATAAGTCGCCGCCGAAGAGGCATACACCAATGGAATATGGTATTTGACACAAGCTTTCCACATATTTTGAGAATATTCAACATTGAGTTCGTCAAATATTGCTTTGTTAAATTCGGTGGTATCCGTTCGTGCTCCTAAATGAAAAATAAATTCTACTTCTTCATGGTGAATTGCTAACCATTCAAAAAAAACTTTTCTATCAACTTTTTCCTTGATTTTTTTACCAACTAAGTTTAAATTTTTCCTTTCATTGCTGAAATCATCAACAGCAATGATGAAATTAAAATTTTCTTGGTTTAAACGTGAGATAAGGCAACTTCCAATAAAACCAACGGCTCCTGTTACGACAATCATAGTGAATTATAATTTCAATGAAGATAGATTAATTAGCTTGAAAACTGAAATTTATGAAAATTCATAAGTCTGAGTATTTCAGAAACAAACATATATAAATTATCTCAATTAAAGGCATCTGTTTTCATATTTTGAGGAGCTAAAGGTAAATTATTTATGAACTAAAGTTTTGGATTACGAATACCGAATTGAAAGTAGTTAATTTAAAAAAATAAACATATTTTTGGTTTATGCTAAGGAGTCGCTTTCTATATCCACTGTTTTATACTTTGTGCTTATTTTTGGGTTGCGTTGCTTGTCAATCTGATCAAGTTCAAAATAATGCCCATTTACATACCACCAAAGATGATTTACACAGAACAATGCAATTGCCAGTGAGAATTGAAAGGGTAATGTCATTGACACCTTCCATCACTGAAATTTTGTTCAAAGTGGTGGATTCGAAAAAAATTGTTGGCCGCACCTCTCACTGTAATTTTCCTGTAGAAGCTTTTAAAAAGCCTATTGTTAAAAGTTATCCCCTTGATTTAGAGCAATTAATTCGATTAAAACCTCAAGTTATTTTTGTCAAAGACGACATGTTGGCAACCGAGGATGCTCAAAAGATAGAAAATACAGGCATTAAGGTTTTCTTTTTAAAATATACCACTTGTCAAGATATTGTGAATAGTATAGTGAAGGTGGGTAAATTGATGGATGAAGACTATAAATCGTCATTGATTGCGGATTCGATGACTGTTCATTTGCATCAATTAAAAAAACAAGCGGCATTGTTTGCTCATAAACCTAAAGTGTTAATTTTAATTGATGCTGATCCAATATTTGTGTTTGGGGTCAATAACTTTGCGTCGGATATGTTAGCGTATGCCGGCGCTATCAATGCGGTAAACGATGATATAAAACATCCTTATCCTCAAATTACAAGGGAATATTTACTGCAAATCAATCCAGATATCATTATTGAATTAGGCGACAATAATAATAAATCATCCAACTTATTACGTCTTTATCCTGAACTTAATACGGTGAATGCATTTAAAAACAATAAATTATATTCCGTTGAGGAAGATTTAGTTTCACGTCCAGGGCCTCGTGTGATTTCAGGTATTTTGGCCTTAAAAAAAATGATTCACCCTGATGAGAAATAGCTTGATTTTATCGCTATTACTTTGCTTATTATTCACTTTAATGTGCGTAGGCTTACTTGTTGGTAGTCTCGATATTAATTTGGAGAAACTATATGGTTTTGTGGTTGATTTTGATGAAAGCAATACAAGTCATTATGTATTATTACATGTGAGGATGCCACGTATTTTATTGGCAGTATTGGTTGGCGCTTTGTTGTCTATTAGTGGTTATTTAGCCCAATTAATGTTCAATAATCCCTTGGCCGATCCCTATATATTAGGCACAGCTAGTGGGGCTTCGATTGGAGCAAACATTGCTAATATTGGTTGGGTACCAGTTTTTTTTGTTGGATTTACAGGAGCCACTTTGTTAGGATTTTTGGGCGCACTACTATTTACATTTTTATCCGCCTTGATCGCATATGAAAACAAAAAAATTAACCCAACCAAATTGTTATTGACAGGTGTCGCTATTTCTTCATTTGGAACAGCCATTGTCAGTTTATTTACATTTTTGGCCGAAGATCAACAACATTTAAGAAGCATATTGTTTTGGATTATGGGTAGTTTTGATCGTGCGGTGTGGTCGTATATTCCTATTTTGTTTGGGGTACTGCTGGTCATTCTATTTTTTTTACAATTGTACAAAGACCATTTAATGATTCTAATTTTAGGCGAATCAAGAGCAATAGATTTAGGGTTAAACATTCAACGATTAAGGTGGTATTTATTGGTTTTAATAGCGTTGATGGTGGCTATTTGTGTAGCCACGGCTGGCCCAATTGGTTTTGTAGGCTTAATTATTCCCCATTTAATTAGAGGATTGTTTGGGGTTTCAGGTAAATACAATTTGTTTTATACCGCACTTATTGGTGCTATATTTATGTTAGCCTGTGATTTATTAGCAAGAATGGTATATCCACCTGTTGGGATGCCCATCGGGATTATTACTTCTTTATGCGGAATACCATTTTTTTTGTGGCTCTTAAAAAAAAAGAGCAATAGATTCTCTTAATTAGAGACTGCTGAAAAACTCAATTCACATCATTTGTAAATTATTTTTAGCAAATATACTTAAAATTATTAAACTAAAATGACCACTCCATTTAATTGAAATGATTGGCTAATTCGCTTTGCGTTAGCGGGAGAGGCTTTGTTTGAGCTCATTTTTCTTGTGGGTTGAGGTAATCTTTTAATACGCTATGATTTGACCACAAGAAAAATAGCGAGTGCCGATCGAGCGACCGAAGGGAACGCCCTATGAAATGAATAGCTTATCTATGCTATTTAAATCAAACTAGTGCACCCCTTTAATGAAATAAAATCAAATACCCTTGCATTTATACGGTTAAAGCAATAGCTTAAATCTCTAAAAATCAACCAATAAACTAATTTTAAGCAGCCCCTAATTAGAGACGGCTAGAGTGAAGTTTGATTTTTTAGTCATAGGAGCAGCGTTTTTAAGTAAGCCCGACTTTAATGAACAATAATTTGTTTAAAGTAGGTGATGCCACTAATTTTTAAATATACGATATAACAGCCTTGGTTTAAAACACTGATATATTCAGAAATATTATGGGTTAATGTCAGGTTATTTAAAATAAAACTTTTCACTATTCTTCCATTAAATCTATAAATTTCTACTTCTATGGGATCCATTGTTTTAATAGATACATCAATGAAAACATCATGATGGGTTTGCATTGGATTTGGGTAAATGTCTATAACATTTGGGGAGATTACAATGGGGTTGATGTTTACAATTGGGGAATATTGGTATACGCCTAAATTGTTAATTATTTTAAGCCTATAATAAGTAATGTGTTTTGAATTGATGTTTAAATTATTAATAGTTTTAACATAATGCCTGTCTAAATCGTCTTTATACAAAGGAAGTTGATTGGTAATAGAGTCAAATTGAAAACCGTCAATAGAAAATTCAATAATATAATTTTTGGTGTTGCTTTCTATGATAGACACCCAAGAAACATCCAATGTATTGTCTGGCAGTAGTTTTACACCAAAATCTTTAATAATTAGAGGGCCATTTGTTATTTTGGCAATAGAAAAATTGTAAATAAACAACAGTAGGGCGAATGTTAAGTACCTTTTCATATCTTTTTAAATTTAAACATGTCATTATAAAGGTGTTCATTTAACTTTAACATTTTTACGGGGAGTCATAGGGGGAAGGTTTCCGTATTTATACTTAAATTTTGGTTTGAAAATTAATGAATAGTATCTAGGAGATGGATTCATCACTAGCTTTTGATTTTAAATAGTCAATTTTTATGGGGATTCGTTTATGATAATAATTCTTAAAACAAATGATTTTACTTATCATAATTTTGTTAAATTGTGACGAAATTGATTCCGTAAAACATTCATACATTTTGTACCATGAAAAAAATATTGTTGCCATTGTTTATCCTTGTCTCTGTAAATTTATTTGCTCAAGGAATATTGAAATTTAAGTCAGAAAGCCATGATTTTGGTTTGGTAGAAGAAGGTGTTCAGGCATCTCATACGTTTGAAGCAATCAATACAGGTTCTCAACCAGTTGTAATTTCAAATGTACAGGCATCTTGTGGTTGTACTACACCCGAATGGCCCCATGAACCAATTATGCCTGGTGCAACAGCTAAAATTAAAGCATCTTATAATAGTCAAGGCCGTCCTGGTGCTTTTAATAAAAGCATTACCGTAACCTCAAATACTTCAGAACCAACCAAAGTGTTGTATATCAAAGGTATTGTTGAGAAAAAAGACCCTAATGCCATTGTATATACTGAGGCACAAAAGAAAGCGT
>JBIKPL010000372.1:0-3431 GCA_044357485.1 Cytophagales bacterium | reverse complement strand
GTTGACTGCTGGTGCCAATTGGGGTGAAAAAGGTGCAGTACTGACTTTAACTTTCGATACGATGAAGGTAGTAAGAGCAGGAGGTAAAAGTGTAACATTTAGTGGTACTAAAACCATCACTAACGTAACAGGAGGTAGAGTAAGCAAATTGAAAGAGGGCGATGCTGCGATAGAACACGCTATTGTTTCTTCTGATCTTAAAATTACTTTTGAAGATGGTACGACTAAAACTTGGAGTATTACTAAAACGAGAAGTTTTACTAAAGATTCAGATGGTTTGGTTGTAACCATTACTGGCTTAGCAGGAACAAACGTAGCAGAATCAGGGATTACTAGAAAAGGAACACCTTTTTCATGCTCTATTTTAACTCCAATTGTTATGAAAGATTGTGGTGGAAACGATCCAAAACCAGTGAGTGGTGTTAAAGTTCACAAAGGTTTAGTAAAAGAAACGTATGTAACTTATGGTGTTGATGGTTTAGGAAATACTGTTAATTCATGCAATGCTACAAGCTTTAAAGTGAATTGGTTAAATAGAAAAGGAGATAGTCAACAAGCTATCGTTGCTTATTAATTATCAAACAAATACACTGTTCATTTGATATGAGCAGTGTATTTGTTTTAAAAATATATTGAAAAACTTTTTGGAATTGTTTGCAAACTAAAAAATGATTCCTATATTTGTACTCCCAATTAAGGGAATAATGACCGATGGTGTAATTGGCAACACGTCTGTTTTTGGTACAGAAGAGTCCAGGTTCGAGACCTGGTCGGTCAACAATTTCAAAATGCCTTTTTCAATCATAAGAAAAAGGCATTTTTTATTCACATTCAATTCGCTTTAAAAAAGATGAAAAAGAATAACTCTTTCTCAAATTCTTCAATAAAATTTTTTTCTGGGTCAGCTACAAAAGAGCTAGCAGAAAAGATTGCTGCAGCGTATGGAAGTAAATTAGGTTCTGTTACTTGTACCAAGTTTAGTGATGGAGAATTGTCTGTTAGTTACAATGAATCTGTTCGTGGAGCCAATGTTTTTTTAATTCAATCTACTATTCCGCCATCTGATAATTTGATGGAATTGTTATTGATGATTGATGCTGCAAAACGTGCTTCCGTAGCTTATGTCACGGTGGTTATTCCATATTATGGCTATGCTCGTCAAGATAGAAAAGATAAACCTAGGGTTGCTATTGCGGCTAAATTAGTCGCTGATATGTTGAATGCTGCAGGTGCTGATCGTGTGATGACATGCGATTTACATGCAGGACAAATTCAGGGCTTCTTTGATTTTCCTGTAGACCACTTAGATGGCTCTACTGTTTTTGTACCTTATTTAAGGTCTTTAAATTTAGACAAACTTTTAATTGCTTCTCCAGATGTAGGAGGGGTAGGACGTGCTCGTCAATTTGCTAAAATTTTGGAAGTTGATTTAGTACTTTGCGATAAACACCGTAAAAGAGCCAATGAAATTGCTTCTATGCAATTAATTGGAAATGTAGAAGGGTATGATGTGGTCTTAATTGATGACATGATCGATACAGGCGGTACCATGTGTAAGGCTGCTCAAATTATTTTAGATAAAGGCGCCAATAGTGTACGTGCAGTGGTTACACATCCAGTTTTGTCTGGAAAAGCGTATGAAAACATTGAAAATTCAGTATTGGAAGAGTTAATTGTGACCGACTCAATTCCTTTAAAACAACAATCGAACAAAATTAGGGTAGTAACCGTGGCTGACTTTTTTGCCAAAGCTATTCGAAATGTTCATACTTACGAATCAATCAGTTCTTTATTTATATCATAATTCTAACTAAAACAATTTACTATGAAATCTATTGAGATTATAGGGTTTAAAAGAGCAAATCTCGGAAAAGCTGAATCTGCACAATTAAGAGAAGACGGTAACGTACCATGTGTACTTTATGGTGGTGATACTCAAGTGCATTTCTTTTCTCCTATGTATTTATTCAGAGATTTAGTTTACACTCAAGAAGCTAAACTTGTTGAATTAAACGTTGAAGGAACAATTTACAAAGCTATTTTACAAGACTTACAGATTCATTCAGTTTCTGAAGTGTTGTTACACGTAGATTTCTTGCAAATTTTCGAAGATAAATTAGTGAAAATCGAAATTCCTATTCGTACTTCTGGCGTTTCAGTTGGTGTGCAAAAAGGGGGTAAATTAGTAGTGAAACAACCAAAACTTAAAGTGTTGGCTATGCCTAAAGATCTTCCAGATTTTATTGACGTAGATGTTTCTAAACTTGATTTAGGTAAATCTGCTCGTGTATCTGAAGTGAAATTAAATAACTTTACGATCTTGAATCCAGGTTCTTTACCAATTGTTTCTATTGCTATTCCTCGTGCACTTAGAGGTAAACAAGCGGAAGAAGCTTCTGCAGCAACAGGTAAAAAGAAAAAATAATCAACAAATGATAATGAGTGAAAAGCTTCCCGAATTCGGGAAGCTTTTTTTTTAATACATTTTGTACCCAGTTGAATATAAACAAATGAAATATTTAATCGTAGGGCTAGGGAACATTGGACCTGAATATCAGTATACGAGACACAATATTGGATTCATGGTTTTAGATTATTTAGCGCATAAGTTGGGCGCCAAATTTGACATTGCTAAATTGGCTTTTAAAACCGAATTGAAATACAAAGGGAGAACCTTAATTTTAATTAAACCCACTACTTATATGAATTTGAGTGGTAAAGCTTTGAATTATTGGTTGAAAGAAGAAAAGATTCCAATTGAAAATGTATTGGTCATTACCGATGACATCGCTTTGCCTTTTGGTAAGCTAAGGATGCGTGCTAAAGGAAGCAATGGTGGACACAATGGATTAGGCAATATTCAAGAGATTTTAGGCACAGATGTATATGCGCGCATTAGGTTTGGGGTTGGTAGCGAATTTGGAAAAGGAAAACAAGTAGATTATGTGCTTGGGGAGTTTTCTGCCGATGAAAAAGCAGGTTTAACATTATTGATTGAAAAAGTAAGCGATGGTGTCCTAAACTTTTCTACGATAGGTTTAGAACGAACAATGAATATTCTGAATACGGCTATTTAGTATGTAGGGGATAGGGTGCAGGGTATTAGGGTATTAGGGTTTAGTGTACAGGGTACTCGACTTTAGGGATTTGTTTCAAATTTGTCAACACTATTTTAATTAGTACCTGCTGAAAAACTCAATTCACATCATTTGTAAATCATATTTAGCAAATAGATTTAAAATTATGATGCTAAAATGGGCACTCCATTGAATTGAAATGATTGGCTAATTCGCTTTGCGTTAGCGGGAGAGGCTTTGTCTGAGCTCATTTTTCTTGTGGGTTGAGGTAATCTTTTAATACGCTATGATTTGACCACAAGAAAAATAGCGAGTGCCGATCACGCGACCGAAGGGAACGCCCTACGAAATGAA
>JBIKPL010000087.1:0-9354 GCA_044357485.1 Cytophagales bacterium | reverse complement strand
TGCTGAAAAACGCAATTCACATCATTTGTAAATCATTTTTAGCAAATAGACTTAAAATTATGATGCTACAATGGCCACTCCATTTAATTGAAATGATTGGCTAATTCTCTTTGCGTTAGCAGGAGAGGCTTTGTTTGAGCTCATTTTTCTTGTGGGTTGAGGTAATCTTTTAATACGCTATAATTTGACCACAAGAAAAATAGCGAGTGCCGATCACGCGACCGAAGGGAACGCCCTACGAAATGAATAGCTTATCTATGCTATTAAAATCAAACTAGTGCACCCCTTTAATGTAATAAAATCAAATACCTTTGCATTTAAACGGTTAAATCAAAAGATTAAATCTCTAAAAATTAACAAATTAACTATTTTTCAGCAGCCCCTAAATAAGCGGGCTAAAAAAGGCTTTTCGAAAGATTAGTGTCGTGTTTTTGGTAGGCGTACTTAAATTTTTATTCAATGTAAATCAAATGTAAACTTAACGAACTCTTTGCGTAAAACTTTGCGCTTTGGAGTGAGTATCGATGTTGAAAATTAAGGACAAGACAGTTCATTTATTTTTATTTATCATTTTAATGCATATTTGTCAACTTTTATAGGGGTTACACGTTTCAAAACCAAAGTAATGTACAAAGGTTATGAAAACGAAAGAAGAAATTGTGAACGATTGGTTGCCGAGATACACTGGTACACCTTTGGCTACTTTTGGACAATATATCTTATTGACAAATTTTATCAACTATGTAGAAATGTTTGCCGCTGAATACCAGTGTGACATCATCGGACGTGACAAACCTATGCAAACGGCTACTGCCAATAATATCACCATTATCAATTTTGGAATGGGGAGTGCTATGGCTGCTACGGTCATGGACTTGCTTTCTGCGATTAAACCTAAAGCGGCTTTGTTTTTAGGGAAATGTGGTGGTTTGAAAAAAACAAAAATTGGAGATTTGGTTTTGCCTATTGCGGCCATTCGTGGTGAAGGAACAAGCAATGATTATTTACCTCCTGAAATTCCTGCTTTGCCATCATTTCGTTTACAACGAGCGGTTTCATCAACCATAAAAAAACATGAAAGAGATTATTTTACGGGTACGGTTTATACGACCAATCGTCGTGTGTGGGAACACGATGATAAGTTTAAAGAGTACCTAAAAAATATAAAAGCCATGGCTATTGATATGGAAACGGCTACGATTTTCGTGGTTGGTTTTGCAAACAGTATTCCTCATGGTGCCTTATTGTTGGTTTCTGATAATCCAATGACACCTGAGGGGGTTAAAACTTCGGCCAATGATCAAAATGTTACCAAGGTTTTTGCGCAGCAACATTTGAGAATTGGCATAGATTCTCTTGCTGAACTTAGGGATTCTGGCGAATCTGTGAAGCATTTGGTGTTCGAATAAATTACTTTTAAAGGTCTAATACATCGCATTGTATAAATGCTTGTATTAGACCTTTTTTTAATTCACGATTTTCCTTTTTTGGCTTATTTCGTATTTCATTAAAAAATTACTTCACCCAAACTGTTTTTGCATTTACGAATTCCATAATGCCTAATAAAGAAAGTTCTCTGCCATAACCCGAATTTTTAATGCCACCAAACGGAAGTCTAGGGTCTGACTTTACCAAACCATTGATGAAAACAGCGCCAGCCTCAATTTCTTTTGCTAGGGCCATCCCTTTTTCAATGTCTGCAGTCCAGATACTAGCCCCTAAGCCAAATTTCGAATCATTAGCGATGTTTATAGCTTCCGTTTCATTGGCAACAGCAAGGATAGAAAATACCGGTCCAAATATTTCTTCATGGTAGGCCAAGGTTGTTTTGTCGACGTTTCCTAAAACGACAGGGCTGTAATTGGCAGTACCTTCAATATAATTGTTTGTGCCATAAAGTAAGGTTGCACCGTCTTTTAAACATTGACTTACTTGTAAATGTACTTCTTTAGCAAGGTCGTTTCGTGCCAAAGTGGCCATTTGAGTGGTACTTTCAATAGGGTTTCCAATCACAATCTCTTTTATTTTTTCAATCAAGAGTGAAGTGAATTTATCAATGACAGTTGCGTCAATGATAAATCTTTTAGCGGCGATGCAACTTTGTCCTGCATTAGAAAGCCTAGATTTAATGGCTGTGGAGGCTGCTAAAGCTAAATCTGCATCATTCAATACAATAAATGCATCATTTCCACCTAATTCTAGCACTGTTTTTTTGAGGTGTTTCCCAGCATTTTCAGCAACAGAAGCACCTGCTTTTTCGCTTCCGGTAATGGTAACGGCTTTTATTGTCGTATTTGAAATAATGTTTTTAACGTCTTCGCTTTTACAGAAGATAGTAGAAAATATACCTTTGGAAAAGCCACTGCTGATAAATATTTTTTCAATGGCTTCGGCACATTGAGGCACATTGGAAGCGTGTTTTAATAAGGCCGTATTGCCTGCCATTATCGTTGGGGCGGCAAATCTAAATACTTGCCAAAAAGGAAAATTCCAAGGCATAATGGCCAGTATTACGCCTATTGGTTCATATCGAACATAACTAAGGCCCGCATCTGATTCGATGGTTTCGTCAGTAAGAAAATCTTCTGCATTATCAGCATAATATTCACATACTTGTGCGCATTTTTCTACTTCAGCAATTGCTTCTTGAATGGGTTTACCCATTTCAGCAGTAATTATTTTCGCGAGGTCTAATTTTTGAATCCTCAGATTTTCCGCACAGTTATAAAATAAGCGAGCCCTTTCTTGAAAACTTGTGTTTTTAAAAGAGATAAATGCTTGCTGTGCAGTTGAAATTAGGGTATCTTGTTGTAAAGCCGAATGGAAATGGTATTCTTTGAGAATTTCACCATTAAATGGGTTGGTAGAAACTAACATTGTAATTTGCTTTTGGCCAATATGGGAAGTTGAAAAATGGTTAAAAAAAAGAGGAGACTAAGCTCCTCTTTTACTACTTTGTATTGTTTTAACAGATTTTGCAGGAGCAGGTTTTGCTGTTTTGGCTTTTGTAGCGGCAACAGGTTTTGCTGTTTTGGTTGCTTTGGTAGCTTTAGCAGTTTCTGTTTTTGGTTGTTCTTCGGCATTAGTTGTTACTACTTCTTCATTGATGGCATCAAATACTTCTGGAAGTCCAGTTGCCAAAATTGTATACCAACTTACCAATTTTTTGATATCAGACGGATAAACTCTGTCACTATCAAAATCAGGAATAATGGTTCCTAAAAAAGCTTTGAGTTCTTCGTTTGCTGCTTTTGGAGCAATTGGAAGTGTTAATCCGTGTTTGCTATGAATTTTAACAAATACCTCTTCAAGCATCACATTTCCTTCTGCACTTGTGGTGTAAATAGAAATTTCTTTTAAAATTGACACTTTGCTATTCGCATTGGCAACCAATTTAACTTTTTGACTGTCAATTGATTCTAGGATTACGCCAGTTCTAGTTGGCTTTAACACCCTGAATAATCCACTTTTTCCAGAAACAGAGGCAATGTCGCGTAAATTCATTTTAAATGCTTTAATTGTTATTGATTAATAGAATTTGTTTCAAACATAAACAAAATACATTTGAATTAAAAGTCTAATGCTTTATTGTTCGGATTAATAAATGATTTATTTGTTTCGGTAATAAAATTCAATATTGGTTCTCTTCCAATTACTTTTTCTGATGAGGTTACGAAATAGGGAGGGAAATCTTCGAATAGTTCAAGCAGTTTGTTTTTGAATAGATCGATATTTTGTTCTGTTTTAAGCGCCGATTGTTTGTCTGTTTTGGTGAAAATTAATACGAATGGTATTTCATTCATCCCAAGCCATTTGATAAAGTAAAAATCTTTTTCTTGAGGAGGAAGTCTAGAATCAATGAGTACGCAAATACACATTAAGTTAGGACGTTCCAGAAGATAAGTATTAATCATTTTTTTCCACTCATCTTTTTTGTTTTCACTCACTTTTGCCCAGCCATAGCCAGGTAAATCAACCAAGTACCATTGGTCGTTGATATTGAAATGGTTGATGGTTTGCGTTTTTCCTGGTTTAGAGGAGGTTTGGGCCAGTTTGCTATGGTTGGTCAACATATTGATTAATGATGATTTGCCAACGTTTGATCTTCCAATCATAGCGTATTCAGGCATGTTGTCAGGAGGACATTGACTTAGCAATACACTACTTTTAATGAATTCTGCTTTTTTTATTATCATGTTTTGTAAAGATAAGAATACAAATATCTTGCTTTTTATTGTTTTTTTTATCTATTTTCGAGAGTCAAATATTTATTTGCATTAAACTACAAAATTGTAATATGAAACTTTCCTATGTTTTTATGAGTAAAACATTGTTAGGATTATTTTTAACGGCTTCGTTATCAGTGATTTCTTACAATGCTATTGGTCAAACAAGTTCTAAAGATATAAAAAAAATTGAGAAAGAGGCCAATGGTTATTTTGATATTGATGAATTTGCGGATGCATTGCCATTGTTATTGAAGTTAGATAGCTTAAAGCCAAATGATGCTCAAGTTTTATATAAAATAGGGGTTTCTTATTTTAATTCTCACGATCAATTTGATGCTTTTAAGTATTTTGAACGTGTGAGAACGATGGATTTCCATAAAGATCATCACATGTTAGATTATTATTTAGGAATATCATACCATTTAGACAATAAGTTTGATGATGCAATTGTGGCCTTAGAAAAATACAAAGCAGAGTTTTTGTCTGATAAAGATTATGAAACGCATTTAACAGTTGCAGATATTGACAGACAAATTGAAAATTGTAGGTACGCTAAAGAATTGGTTAAAAAACCAGTAAAAGTAAAAGTTGAAAACTTAGGACCGACAATCAATACGCCTGATCCTGAATATGCTCCAGTAATATCTGCTGATGAATCAAAATTGATTTTTACGGCTAGACGTCATACTACTTCAGGTGGCGAAAAAGATTTTGCCGATAACCTTCATTTCGAAGATATTTACATCTCTAATAACGATGGTGAAAAATGGTCTACTGCGGAAAATATGGGTGCAAAAGTTAATACAGCTGACCATGATGCTAGTATCGGTTTATCTCCTGATGGTCAAGAATTGTTTATATACAAATCTGATAAAAAGAATGAGAATGCTGGAGATATTTACATGAGTGATTTAGAAGGTAAAAATTGGTCGGAACCTGTTAAATTAGGAGAAAGTATCAATACGATTGGAATGGAAAGTCATGCCAGTATAACGGCTGATGAAAAATTATTATACTTTACAAGTAACAAACCAGGAGGTTTAGGTGGTTTAGATATTTATGTAAGCAAAAGACTTCCTGACAATACTTGGGCTTTGCCAAAAAGTTTAGGAAATAATATCAATACTAAATATGATGAAGAAGCACCGTTTATTCATGCAGATGGTAAAACATTGTATTTTAGTTCTAAGGGGCATAAATCGATGGGTGGCTATGATATTTTTAAGTCAGAATACAATGAAAAAAACGATTCATGGTCTGAACCTGAAAACTTAGGGTATCCAATTAATACTGCGGGTGATGATATCTTTTTCGTATGGACACCTGATGGTAAAAAAGCTTATTTCTCTTCTTATAGAAATGGTGGTTATGGTCATGAAGATATTTATCTTTTAACAAGAGAAGAAGATGAGAAAAAATCTTTAGTGGTGTTGAAAGGAAATATTTTATCCTCTGTAGATGGAAAACCTGTGGGTGCCATTATTAACGTAGTGGATAACGAAACTAAAAAAGTGGTTGCCTCTTATAAAGCTAACTCTGCGACTGGTCATTATGTAGTGATTTTACCTGCAGGTAAAGATTATGGTTTAAGTATTGAAGCCCAAAATCACTTGTTTTATTCTGAACACGTTTCTGTTCCACTCAATACGTACAAAGAAATTCAAAAAGATTACAAGGTTGAACCTATTCAATCAGGTAGTATGATTAATTTGAACAACGTATTCTTTGAAACCAATTCTTCAGAATTAAAAGAAACATCATTTCCTGAATTAGATAAAGTAGCGAAATTGTTGAACGATAACCCAACTTTATATTTCAGAATTGATGGTCATACAGACAGTATCGGTAGCAGAGATTATAATTATATATTATCTAATTTAAGAACCGAATCTATTGCTCAATACTTGGTTAAAAAAGGTTCATCTCCTAAAAGATTAATTACAGTGGGTAATGGTGATGCTGAACCTGCTGCTGAAAACAGTACAGAAGAAGGAAGAGCTCAAAATAGAAGGGTAACCATTACCTTAATTGATTTTGAAAAAGATAAACCTTTGTATCAAGCTTCTTTAGACAAGCAAGTTAGCATGTCTGAAAAGTTTAAAAACACTAAAATGATTAAAACTGACAAGTTAGTGATTGATCCTAAAGCTAAGAAAATGGCAGTTCCTACATTGAAAACTTTCCCTGATACTTGTGTTTATTTCTTTATGAATGATGTGAAAGTGAATGTTGAATCTAAATTGATTCTTGATCAGTTATGTAATTTGATGTTAGCCAACCCTAAAGTTTCTGTTGAATTAGATGGTTTCTATAGCATTAAAGACGGAGAAAGCCCTAAAAAACAATTGTATATCAAAAGAAGTGTTTGGGTAGCAGATTACTTAGCGAGCAAGAAAATTGATAGGAAAAGAATTGTATTGAAAGATTTGGGTGGCGAAACTATTGATGGTACGGAAGTTAGAAAAGACAGAAACCATAATCGTCGTGTGGAAATAAAACTTATCGGAAGATAAAAGCGTGATTTTATTGATAAAAAAGGGGCTAATTTTTTAATTAGCCCCTTTTTTATTGTTTTTTTTGTTAGATTTAAACAAATATCAATTACTTTCGTAAACAAAGCATTGTCAAGGTTCGAATTCGTAAAGATGAGTCAAAAAACGTTGCGTTATATAGTTTTATTAATGGTTTTGCTATCTCATACATTAATTGGGTTTGCCCAAAAAGATGTTGAATTGGTAAAGCTTGGTGATGAAATGTATAGTTTCGGTAGTAAAAAAGACGCTTTAGATATTTTTTTAAAAGCCATTAACACCAATGATAAAAATGCAAGAGCCTATTATATGGCTGGGAAATGTTATCTAGATAACAACCAAAAAATACAAGCCTTAGATTTACTTCAAAAAGCATTTAAGTTAAACCCCAAAATTGGAGACGATATCCTTTTTCTTCTTGGCAAATCTTTTCAAGGCATTTATAAATTCGATGAAGCCTTAGATTATTATTCTAAATTCAAAAAGAAATTATTAGCCGACAAAGAACACAAAGAATCAAATGCAGAAATTTTAAAATTAGTAGATCGGAAAATTTCCGAATGTACAATTGGGAAAGAGATTGTAAAAGATACAGTGAAATTGAATTTTAACCATACTCATGATTATATCAATTCAGCCTCCTCTGATTATGCCCCTGTAATTAGCAATGATGAAAACACCTTGTATTTTACTTCTCGAAGAGAAGGGAGTACTGGTGGGAAAAAGGACAATGACAACGAATTTTTTGAGGATATTTATGTAAGCCATAAAGTGGACGGGAAATGGACTAATCCTGAAAATATGGGATCTCCTATCAATAGTGAATTCCACGAAGGTTGTATTGGGGTTTCAAAAGATGGTAAAGAACTGTATATCTACAAAGAAATCAATGCTGGAGATATTTATGTGTCTAAATTGAAAGATGGACAAAAATGGTCTAAACCTGAGCCTTTAAATGCCAATATCAATACCGATTTTTATGAACCTTCTGTTGCTTTAGCAGATTCTGGTAAAACGTTATACTTTTCAAGCGATAAACCCGGTGGACAAGGTGGGCTTGATTTGTACATGAGTAAAAGAGATGAAAAAGGCGATTGGGGAGAAGCCGTGAATTTAGGTCCTGAAGTAAATAGTGCTGCCAATGAAGATGGCCCTTTTTATGACCTAAATACCAAATACCTTTATTTTAGCTCTGCTGGCCATAAAGGAATGGGAGGCTATGATGTTTTTAGAGCAAAACAAGATTCTATTACCCACAAATGGAGTAAACCTTATAATTTAGGTTATCCTATTAATTCTCCTGATGATGATATTTATTATACCCTTTCATTAGATGGAAAGCGTGCTTTTTATTCGTCTTTTAAACCAGATGGCACAGGGGATAAGGATATTTTTGAAATGGATTTCCCTATTGAAGAATTGAAGAAAAAGGACACTTTAACTGTTAAAAAGAAAAACAATAAGTTAGCAGACCTTAAACGCAAACAAGAAGAAGAATTAAAACTTAAGCTGGATGTTGAAGTGAAATTGGCGGAAGCAAAGAAGAAAGCCATCGAAGATTTGCATCATAGAGAAGAAGAGAAAAAGCGTCAAGACGCAGCCTTGAAAAATAAACAATTAGAATCAGCTAAAGCATTAAACAAGCACGAACAAGACGAAATTAAAAAACGTGCAGAAGAACAACATAAACATAATCTTGATAAAAAGCATAAACAAGACCAAGCTAAAAAAGATTTTATCAAAAAAGATCAATTTAAAAAAGATTCAATTGTAGTCATCAAAGGTAAAATTGTAGATAAAAAAACAGGGAAATCTCTCCAAGCTACCGTGGAAGTTTATGATGGTAAAGGGGTGACTATTCTCAAAACAAAAGCCAGTCCCGATGGTTCTTATAGTTTTAATTTGCCTGCGCACTTGTTGCCTGAATATTCTATTTCTGTAGAAATAGATGGCTATATGTACAATGCCAATGATATCAAATACAATAAAACAGACAATAGAAATGTATTGCAAACCGATGTGGTGATGTCTAAATTAGATACCGGTTTTAAAACGGTATTGAAAAATGTATATTATGATATCAATAGTGCCTCACTTAGCGAGTTGTCTTATATTGAATTGGATAAGTTGGCCAAGATGTTAAAAACAAATCCTAATCTTAAAGCGCAAATCAATGGCCACACCGACAATATCGGTCCTGATGCTTACAATATTGAATTGTCACAACAAAGGGTTGATGTAGTGATTGATTATTTAGTTGGGAAAGGGATTGGTAAAACTAGGTTAACGGGTAAAGGTTTTGGGTCATTAAGACCTATTGCGTCAAACGATGATGAATATGAAGGACGTGAATTAAATAGACGTACTGAGTTTGAAGTGGTGAAATAATAAATCCTTTTTAGCCTACATTGATTTTTTATTCAATAAAGTTTACTTCATTTTCTAAGGTTATGCCAAATTTTGCTTCCACAGAATCAATAATAGCAAAGGCCAGTTGCTTGATTTCTACTCCTTTGGCTTGGCCATAATTAACCAATACCAAGGCCTGATTTTTATGTACACCAGTATGGCCAACAACTTTTCCTTTCCATTCA
>JBIKPL010000371.1:0-3439 GCA_044357485.1 Cytophagales bacterium | reverse complement strand
CGATATGTAAATTAGCCACTGTTTGATACACCACCTGGACCTCTGCTTTTAAATCTTTGGGCGTAATAATTTGCGCTATTTTATTAGAAATTTGTTCATCCGTAAATGGATCATATAATTCTTTGACGAAATTGGTATTGGTATTTTCTTCTGAGGCAGCATTTTTACATTTGTCGTATACCTCGTCTAATTTGTGTTCTAAATTATTTTCTTTTAACAAAGCCAACATCGCCCTAAAGGCCACAAACTCCTTAATTTTAGACATGTCAATGCCATAACAATCAGGAAATCTGATTTGAGGAGCAGAAGACACTATGATAATTTTCTTTGGTTCTAACCTATCCAAAATTTTGAGTATACTTTTTTCAAGGGTGGTACCTCTCACAATTGAATCATCGATCACAATTAGGTTATCGACATTTTTTTTGATGACATCAGTAGTGGTATCATAGATACTACTTACCAGTTCATCTCTGCTGTCGTCACTGGTGATAAAAGTACGTAATTTCGCATCTTTGATTACCAACTTTTCTGTACGTGGATGAATAGACAATACGCGATCAAGTTCTTCTGCACTTAAATTCCCATCCGCAATTTTTTTCTTACGGTACGATTTTAAATAATCTTCGATACCCTCCATCATGCCGATATAAGCATTTTCAGCGGTATTGGGAATATAAGAGAACACCGTATTTTCAATATCAAAATCAACCGATTGTAACATTTGAGGAATTAACAATCGGCCCAATTGTTTACGTTCTTTGTAAATATCAGGGTCTGTGCCTCTTGAAAAATAGATTCTTTCGAAAGAACAAGGTTTCTTTTCAATTTTATCAATAAATTGAAATTCACCAAAGCTGCCATCTTTATTGATAATTAAAGCATGACCAGGTTCTATTTCTTTGATTTGAGAATAATCAGGTAAATCGAATGCTAATTTAATGGCAGGACGTTCAGAGGCAACGACCACCACTTCCTCATCGGCATAATAAAAGGCCGGACGAATACCTGCGGGATCTCTGGCAACAAAAGAGGCGCCATAACCAGTGATGCCGCACATGGCATAACCGCCATCAAAATCTTTACAAGAACGTTTCAAAACCCTTTGTAAATCTAAGCCATTTTCGATGATGTCCGAAATCTCTTTATTAGAATGGGTATCTTTGAATTTATTAAACATGTTCTGGTTTTCTTCGTCCAGGAAATGCCCAATTTTCTCCATTACGGTAACCGTATCTGTTTTTTCTTTTGGATGCTGCCCTAATTCTATCAAGCGTTGAAATAAATCAGCATTATTGGTCATGTTAAAATTACCAGCCATCACCAAATTTCTACTACGCCAATTGTTTTGACGCAACATAGGATGACAATTTTCTATGCTATTTTTACCATGCGTACCATACCGAAGGTGACCTAACAAAGCCTCGCCGGTAAAGGCAACATTTTCTAATAACCAGCTCGCATCTTTAGACCTGTCTTTAAAGCCTTTTACAGACTTTCTATATTTCTTGTATATTTTATCAAATATTGAGGTCACGGCATTGGAATCTATTGATCGATACCGACTGATGTAACGAAGCCCAGGCTCCACATCAATTTTAATTACGCCTACCCCTGCCCCATCTTGGCCCCTGTTTTTTTGCTTTTCCATCATCACATACAGCCTTTTTAAGCCATAAAATGGTGTGCCATATTTCTCTAAATAATAAGCATACGGTTTTCTAAGCCTGATGTGTGCAATGCCACATTCGTGTTTAATCGGGTCGCTCATTTTAGCAAGATAATTTAGGTTTTGTTAATTGACCAATGAATTTTACCTTAAAATTCATTTAGATAATTGATTTAAAGAACAAGAATAGTAATGGTACTACTAATAGTACAGCAAGTACTTTTGCCCCTAGGTCGAAATTCACCTCCGGCTTTATTTTTTCTGATTTTTTTATAAACAGCAAGTATGGAATTCTAATGTAATAAAAGAAGCCCAATAAAGTATTAAAGAACGCAAATATTAACATGAATAAAGCCATTTTTCCTTGAAATGTTTCAAGTCCACCTGTGTCATGCCAAGCTTCAAACAATGCCGTAAACACCACAAATTTAGCCGAAAAACCAACGGTAGGAGGAATTCCTGCCAAGGAAACACAGGTAATCGTGAACAATAACGCCCACCAACGATAATGATGGCCTAAGCCTTTTAAATCTTCAAACTTTTCAATTTCAGCCACTTCAATTAACCATAAAAAAGCGAAGTTCATGATTGCATACACGGCTAAATAAAACATTGCACTCTTGGCTCCAAATGAAGTGCCGGCGGCAACACCCAACAAAATAAAACCAATATGCGCAATGGATGAATACGCGACAAATCGTTTAAGGTTATTTTGCCAAAGTGCCGAAAAATTACCTATCAATAAGGTTAAAATGATGACTACATAATATACCATTTCCCATGAGATATTGATATTGCTGCTCCATGCAAATGAAAAATGATTGATAACTTGCCAATAAAAGACAATGATAAAAACGCCAGCAATTTTAGGTGCCGTTGATAAAAACGCCAATACCGCAATTGGTGCTGCTTCGTAAACATCAGGTGCCCAAACTTGGTAAGGGGCCGCTGAAATTTTAAAAACCAAACCACCAAATGCAAACACCAAACCTATCAAAAGCAATTTACTATTGGCTTCATTTAATGAAGCCAAAAATTGAAAATCACCATAATACAAGCTTCCTGTTAAACCATAAATCAAAGAAATACCATACAGCATAATAGCGGAAGAAAAAGCTCCAAACAACAAATATTTCATGCCCGCTTCTGCCCCTTTTTTATCGAACTTAAAGCCTGACATGATATAAGAAGTAATCGAAACCAATTCCATGGCTACAAACAACATCAACCAATTGGCCGACATTACCATCACAAACAAACCTAAAGTTGCGGCAATGATAAGGGCGTAAAACTCAGCAGGCAATACTATATTTTTCTTCACTTGGTTAAAAACAAGCACCATAAAGCTACAAGCCAATATCATCAATTTTACTAAAGTAATAGGACGCCCCAAAACGATCATATTTGAAAATAAGGTTTCATTTTGTGCTACCCCTAAATGTTGAATTAACACATACGCCACTGCCAATATTCCGAACATAGCGACAATTTCTAAAATGGCTATTTTCTTAACATTTTTATGAAAAATTAAATCTAAAAAAACCAACAAAAGAAATAACACCCCTAGCAACAGCTCTGCTAAAAAACTGCTCAAACCTTGCGTTATTAACCCTAATTGATGTGATAAATCTTCTATTGCAAACACGCTTATCTTAAGATTTGGTGAAATGAATGGAGATTAATTTTAGCATTCAACAAAGTCGCTTTCACAAAATCAATTGTAAAAACAGCCGTTGTATCAAAGTATACATGTGGCAATACCCCTAAAGT
>JBIKPL010000086.1:0-9373 GCA_044357485.1 Cytophagales bacterium | reverse complement strand
GATGAGTTTTTAGTAAAACAACTAGCATCCACCACTTAACACTCATAATTCAAATTAGTGGTGAGTGATGAGTTTTTAGTAAAACAACTAGCATCCACCACTTAACACTCATAATTCAAATTAGTGGTGAGTGATGAGTTTTTAGTAAAACTACTTGCACCCACCACTTAATACTCATAACTCAAATTAGTGTTGAGTGATGAGTTTTTAGTAATTTGAATTTTTATTATTAAACTTTCTAATACTCAATATTCAACACCCAACACTAAACACTCAAAACCATGCTTCCTCCTATCAATATTAAAAAATGGATTGACGAACATCGTCATTTACTAAAACCGCCTGTTGGCAATCAAGTGGTGTATAAAGGCAATGAAGATTTTATTGTAATGGTAGTTGGAGGCCCAAATGCCCGAAAAGACTATCACTACAATGAAGGGGAAGAATTGTTTTTTCAATTAGAAGGGGATATTACCGTGAAAATTATTGAAAATGGCAAGCCTGTGTCCATTGTGGTTCGTGAAGGTGATTTTTTTCTGCTTCCTGCTAAAGTTCCTCATTGTCCGGTACGGCCAGCCCATACTGTCGGTTTGGTCATTGAACGTTATCGTAAGCCTGATGAGTTAGATGCTTTTCAGTGGTATTGCGAAAACTGTGAAGAGAAAATGTATGAGGAATTTGCCCACGTAGCTGATATTGTGACACAATTGCCGCTTATTATGGAAAAATTTTATGCCACTCCATTGCTTTGTACTTGCAAAAAATGTGGAACGGTAATGTCTCCGCCCATCAAGTAGATGTAAACTGTTTACATAAAAAAAGGCTCGATTTTGTCGAGCCTTTTTTTATGTTGTCAATTTGTGTTGAATTAAAACTGTAACCCTAAGTAAATTCTAGAATTACTGATTTTTTGAGTCAAATTATAATCTGTTGATGCACCAGGTAATGTGCCTTGTCCTGATAGTGAACCAAAAGAATAATCATACCCAATCGCAAAAACAGAATACCTTACTCTAAATCCAGGTGCGAAAGTAACACCATAAATCACCGTACCAACTTTTTCGTTTCTAGCGTCAGCTTTGGTTATTAAGTTTGTGTATCCTTTTTCTTGTTCTTGAAAATAATTTACGGTAGGTGCAATTTCAAAAGATGCATCAACGGCAAATTTGTCATTTACGGCATACGTAAACATAGGGGCAATTTTGATTAATTTTAAATCAAAAGCATAACCATCAATGTCATCACTTGTAAATCTAGGACTTTGACTTTTTAAATAATAAGAGGCAAACATGTTTTTGTTTTCGTCTTTAAAAGTACTAAAGCCAAATTGAGCCCAACTGGCTTTTAAACCAAATCCAATTTGATCGTTGGTATAAAAGTACCATTGGTTACCTAATTCTAAATTGGCTTGGGTTCCTAAATTTTGTGCTCTAAAAGGACTTAGGTGTTCGCCTGAATAACTAGTGATAGAGGTATTCGGCATTCCCATGCCTAAGTTAAAGAAAAAGCCATTGCTTAATACGCCATCTTCTTCTCCTTTTGATTTGTTTCCACCTGCGAAGGCTACTACTGAAGCTAATAAACAAGTAACAGAGATAATGATTTTTTTCATATATAATTTATGTTATGTTTTTTCCAAATATAATATATTTAGATTGAAGTTTACAATGCTTCACTTGCTAATTTAAGCTTTTTCACCTAAGGCTTTGCCCATTCCCATCATTTGTTGCATGGTTTTTTGCATGCCTTCAGCCGAACCATCTAGGAAAATAACATTTCCAGAACCATTTTCAGCAAAATGTTTGACTGCTTCTGTCCACATGGTAAACATAATCATAGACGTATCTAAGTTGGCCTGTTGCATTTCTCTTGCTGCAGAAGTCATCCCTTTGGCTACTTCCTCGCGGAATAAAGCTACTCCTTGTCCACGCAATTGTGCGGCTTGTCTTTCTGCTTCCGCAGCAATTTTAATAGCGTTTCCTTCCGCTTCCGCTGCTTTGGTTTTGGTAATCAACAAGGCCTGCCCTTCGTTTTCTGCGGCGGCTTTAAGGTTGTGAGAGGCGACAACTTGACTCATCGATTTCATAATTGATTCATCAAAAGTGATGTCATTTAATTGTAAATCCATTAAATGATATCCCCAATTTTCAAGGGTTACGTCAATTTGGTCTTTCACATCGGCTACAATTTCGCTTCTTAATGACAATACCTCTGCTTGTTTTTTGGTCGATACAAATCCACGGATTGAACCTTCAATGGTTCTAATTAAGGCTTGCATTAAGTTTCTTTCATCAATAAATTTGAACGCTACATTTTTAATGGTTTCTTCATTTTGGTCTAAAACAGAAAAAAGCAACATGGCTTTGAAATATACATTGGCTTGGTCGATGGTGGTTGCTTGAAATTCAAGTTCCAAAGACCTGTTTTGTGTAGATATTTTTTTGTACACCATTTCAATAATCGGGATTTTAAAATTTAGGCCAGGGCCTAATATTCTGTTGTACTTCCCAAATACTGTAATTACCGCAATAGTGCCTTGCTGCACCGAAACAAAACAAGAAGCCAGGATGGCGACAGAAAATCCTAGCCCAACAATCATTAAAATGGAAGTAGGGGTCATTTTTTTATATTTAAATTCTTCAAGCAAAGTATGATTAATAATTTTCTCAAACAAATGCGCAATTCTATATTGACAATTATTTTTTTGAATGTGAAAATAAACACGGCAATTTTTCACTTATCTCTACACAAATTATATTATATTTGAAAGTTGTATGAGCCAATAATGGTGAGCGACGTACGATTACTTGATAAACAATCAATGGCAATAAACCCTTCTGTTTTTAGTGAAGTAAAGAAGATTTTTACGGCTTACCTTGAAAATAAGGAGCTTAGGAAAACACCAGAACGATTCGCCATTCTCGAAGAAATATATTCTAGAGATGGTCATTTCGATGTGGAATCGCTTTATATCAGCATGAAAAACAAAAATTATCGGGTGAGTAGGGCTACGGTTTACAATACTTTGGATGTTTTAGTAGATTGTGATTTGGTTACCAAACATCAGTTTGGGAAAAATTTAGCCCAATACGAAAAATCTTACGGATTTAAACAACACGACCATTTAATTTGTACCGACTGTCACAAAGTGTTAGAGTTTTGTGATCCTAGGGTTTATAATATTCAAAAAATGGTGGGAGAATTATTGCAGTTTAACGTAATGCATCATTCGCTCATTTTATATGGAAGTTGTACCAAAGACGTTTGTGAAAATCGAAATACAATCATTGATAGTAAAAAAACGCTTAAATAAATAGTAATGAATTATCAGCACGAATTAGTAAACAATGTATTGTTCCTTAAACTAGAAGGTGATATGTTGGGAGAAACTGACGGGATGGAGCTTTTGGATATTGTGAATAATCATATTAATCAAAATATTGTGAATGCGGCCATTGATTTATTTGGGGTTCGTTACATGAACAGTACCGGCATTGGCGTGTTGATTACACTACTGACAAAATTCAAATCCAACAATGGGGCCTTGGTTTTGGTTAACCCTTCTGAGCAAATTCAGAAATTATTAACCATTACAAAATTGAATTCGGTATTTACTATTGTAGGTACCAAAGAGGAAGCTATCAAATTATTTTAACATTAACATAATAGTACCAAAATGGCAGTAGATGTTTTATTGGGTTTGCAGTGGGGAGACGAAGGTAAAGGTAAAATTGTAGATTATATCGCACCTAAATACGATTTAGTAGTTCGTTTTCAAGGAGGGCCAAATGCAGGCCATACCTTAGAATTTGATGGTATTAAACATGTTTTGCATCAAATTCCTTCAGGCATTTTCCATAAAGAAATTAAAAATGTAATTGGAAATGGCGTTGTACTTGATGCTGTAATCTTTAAAAATGAGATTGAAAAACTAGGCAGATTTAACATTGATTTTAAAAAAACATTGTTTATCTCTAAAAAAGCACAATTGATTTTGCCATCTCACCGTTTGTTGGATGCTGCTTATGAGCATGCCAAAGGTGCGGCTAAAATTGGTTCTACTTTAAAAGGAATTGGACCAACGTATCAAGATAAAATTGCACGTGTTGGCATCAGGGTGGGGGATATTTTGTCGCCTAATTTTAGAGCCAAATACAATGCCTTGGTCGATCAACATATTGCCATTCTTGATTATTATAAATACGATTACAACAACGAATCATTCAATTTAACTGATTTAGAAGCGGTATTCTTCCAAGCGATAGACTTCTTGAAAACCTTTAATTTGGTTGATAGCGAGTATTTTATTAACCATGAAATTGCCCAAGGTAAAACGGTGTTGGCCGAAGGTGCTCAGGGTTCTTTACTTGATATCGATTTTGGTTCTTATCCTTTTGTGACCTCTTCAAATACCATGGTTGCGGGTGCTTGTACTGGAATGGGGATTTCTCCTCAAAAAGTTGGCGAAGTCTATGGTATTTTCAAAGCGTACGCTACCCGTGTGGGCAGTGGCCCTTTCCCTTCTGAATTAGAAGACGAAGTTGGACAAAAAATGCGTGACATTGGTCGTGAATATGGGTCCACTACTGGTCGTCCTCGTCGTTGTGGTTGGATTGATTTACCTGCCTTAAAATATGCCATTATGCTCAATGGGGTTTCTCAATTGTTGATGATGAAAGCTGATGTATTGGATACTTTTGAAGAAATAAAAGTGTGTACGCATTATCAATTAGAAAATGGCGTGGTTACAGAACATCTTCCTTACGATTTTGCTGAAGAAAAAGTAACCCCTATTTATAAATCCTTAAAAGGTTGGAATACTTCATTAGAAGGGGTTACTGATTTTGACAGTATGCCTACTGCCTTAAAAGACTATATTACTTATTTAGAAGCAGAACTTAACGTGCCTATTAATTTGGTTTCTGTAGGACCTGATAGAAGTCAAACTCTGATTAAACAAGAAATTGTATTGCAATAATCGGTAGTCAATATTCTGCCTTTACAAAAAACGCTAGTTTCGACTAGCGTTTTTTTTGTTGTCTTCATTGAATCTGTTTTTGTTTAAAATATATCTCCTTTTACACCATTTTAAATGCTATAAATTATTACTTTTGACACTTATCTAATTTTGACTCATGCCTATAGTAAGATTAATGTTGGGGAGTATTCTTTTAGCCTTTTTGGCCTCTTTAAACCCTGCATTTTCTCAAAATCCTGAGCAAACTAGAAAACATCTTCGCCATTGGAGGTTTATGGCCCATAAAAAAAATAAATCCAAATTGCACTATAAACCCACCGGTGTTGATGCGGATGGCGATGGGGTCGAAGATTTTAATGACCATTGCCCTAATTCTCCCCTGCACAAAAAAGTAAATAAATTAGGTTGCCCCATTGATACCGATGACGATGGTTTGCCCGACGAAGAAGATGTTTGTCCGGTAAAAAGTGGCCCCAAAGAAAATTTAGGTTGCCCATGGCCCGATAAGGACGATGATGGAATTGTGGACATTAAAGACGACTGTCCCGACCAATATGGCCTATCGAAATTTAATGGCTGCCCAGATTCGGATAAAGATGGGGTGCCCGATAAATCGGATAAATGCCCCGATGTAATAGGGGTGCAGTGGCTGCAAGGTTGTCCTGAACAAAAAATGAAATAAAATTGCAGTCATGTACAAGGGCAAATTTGATTAACGATTACATTTTTGTGATTCATGTTTTGTTTTGTAATCTAAGTTTGTTTTTTATATGATTTTTGTCAGCTTAATGATTTTTTACGTGTTTTTCCCAAACAAATAGGGTAAAATTGAGGTATTATCTAATACAAGTTTTAAATCCTCCTCATGAAAAAAATAAATATATTACTCGTCGATGACCATCAATTGGTATTGATTGGTTTTAAACATCTGCTTGCTAAGTTTGATTTATTTGAAGTGGTCGGTATCGCTAAAAACGGGATGGAAGCCATTGAAATGTGTGGAACCTTGCCTGTTGATGTTGTCTTAATGGATGTTTACTTGCCAATCGTTAATGGCTTTGAGGCTACGACTCAAATTAAACATTTGTTTCCCTCGGTTAAAGTAATCATGCTATCCATGCGTATTGAAGATGAATTTATTATCAATGCCGATCGGGCTGGGGCAGATGGTTATTTGAGTAAAAATATTGATAAAGTAGAGTTTGTTGAGGCCATCACAACAGTATTTAAAGGCGAAAAATATTACAGCAAAGAACTCTCTCCTGAAATTGTTTTTAATGTTCGCAATAAAAAATATAATCATATTAAATCGGAAAAAAATATGCTTACCCCTAGAGAAATCATGATTGTTCAAGAAATTTCCTTTGGCAATAGCATCAAAGCAATTGCCGATAAATTATTTATTAGTGACAGAACGGTCAATACCCATAAAACGAATATCTACAAAAAACTGGAGGTTAAAAATTCAGTAGAGCTATTGCTCAAAGTGAAAGAAAAGAATTTGATCTAAATTGCTATTATACTTTTATCCTGTATCTCTTTTTAATTTTTTTCCCCCTCCATCTCTTGATGTTAACGTTTGATTTGGGTAACTATTTGCCCACTATTCAAAACATATCTAAATTATTTAATGGTTGTATTTGTGTATGTTAGCTATTTTAATCTTGATTTGTTTATATTTTCTTAAGGGTTATTAAACAATATTGACAACTTTAAATGTATTTGTAACGTAACAGCAAATACTTGTACTGAAAAATAATGGTGTAAGCATCTCATTTTGTAGGAATGTTTATGGTTTTGTACAAATTTGTTGTCTTTATATTTTCTATTGATCCGATGAAAAATTTTATTGAAAAGTTAAGTGTAAACAAAAAGGTTTTGTTTATAATTATTGTAAACATTGTTTTTTTACTGCTTTTAGGTGCTATTTCCTATTTAGGGCTTAATAAAATTGATGGCGTTAAAAATCAAATTGTAGACAATGGTTCTGCGGTGTTAAACCAAATGTCGGCTGACATGATGCACGATGCTTTAAGGGCCGATGTGTTCAATGCCATGTTAACAGACCAAACAGATGCGGCTGCCAAACAAACCGTAAGAGAAGATTTGAAAAGTCATGTCGAACTTTTTCAAACCTCCATGAAGGCATTGGGCAATGCCCATGTAAGCAATGAAATTTTACAACAGGTGACCAAAGTGAAAGCACCACTAGAGGAGTACATCGTTTTTGCTTCTGAATTGGTAAATGCTGGCTTAGAAGGTACTTTAGACCCTAATTCCACAGCAGGGAAATCTAAATTGGATAAATTTAAAGTGGTATTCCATAATTTAGAAATTGAAATGGAATCTTTAAGCGAGGCAATTGAAAAAGATTCATTAGCAGCCAAAGAACGTTCTACCAGCTTCACGTTAAAAGTTAAGTACACACTTTTTTCATTGGTGATTGCCATTATTTTAATCTCGTTTTTAATCAGCAGTTTTATCAATAATAACATCAAAACCAATGTACACGAAATCGAAGACCTTATCGGAAAATTGTCGTTGGGCGATTTGTCGGCTGCCAATCATACCGCGGAAGTGGATGTAAAAGTTAAAGATGAATTGAAATTAATTAATGCGTCCTTAAATACCTATATGCTTTCTTTGCAATCAACTTCTAATTTTGCTTCAGAAGTTGGTAAGGGTAATTTTGAGGTTGCCTATTCGCCTTTGAGTGCTGACGATACCTTGGGTATTTCATTGGTGGCCATGCGCGATAACTTGGTGAAGCTTGAAAAAGCAAGGACTTCGGGCATGAATAATTTAATCAACTTACAATATGCCTTGTTAGAATTAAGTCCTGAAGGGAAAGTAATTTCGAGCAATGATTTTTTTGTAAAACGTTTGTCGTTTGAAAATGAAAAGGCCTTAATTGGTACCAATTACAGTAATTTGATGTCTTCGGAAGTATATGAACAATTATGGGCTAACCTCAAAGCAGGTAAAACACAAGTAGGAGACTATAAAAACACGTCAACTACTGGTGAAGAAATTTGGTTTGCCGCAGCATTTTCGCCTGTTTTTGATGAAAATGGTAGTTTCGAAAAAGTGCTGATGATTGCTGGAGATGTTACTGATGCTAAAATTAAAAATGCGGCATTCGAAGCACAGGTAAGTGCTGTTTCTGAAATTCAGGGTGTTGCCGAATTAAATTTAGATGGTACATTTAAAAATGCAAATTCTATTTTACTTAACCTTACTGGTTATCAATTAAATGAAATTTTAGGTAAACATCATAGAATTTTGGTTGACGCAAAAGATCAAACTTCTGATGAATATGCTGAACTCTGGGATAAATTAGTATCTGGAGAATTTGTTTCTGGTATTTACAAAAGAAAATCTAGTGCTGGTAAAATTTTGTATTTTAATGAAACCTATTTCGCTATCAATGATTTAAATGGAAAACCTGTTAGTATTGTACTATACGCAAGTGATATTACTGATCAAACGATTCAAAATTCTATATATCAAGCTCAGGTGGATGCTGTTGCTGTTTCTCAAGGTGTTATTCAGTTTAAATTAGACGGTACTATTGTAAAAGCAAATGATATTTTCTTACATGTCACTGGCTATTCTTTAGCTGAAATTCAAGGAAAGCATCATAGTATGTTTGTTGATCCTGAATATGTGGCAAGTGCTGACTATACTGAATTTTGGAATAAATTACATAGAGGTGAATTTGTAACAGGTATTTTCAAACGTATCAATAAAGCAGGTACAATTGTTTATTTAAATGCTACCTATTTCCCTATCATTAACCTTGAAGGTAAAATCGAATCAGTAATTAAATACTGTACCGATGTTACCGAACAAACGATTCAAAATTCTATATATCAAGCTCAGGTCGATGCTGTTGCTGTTTCTCAAGGTGTTATTCAGTTTAAATTAGACGGTACTATTGTAAAAGCAAATGATATTTTCTTGAATGTTACTGGCTATTCTTTAGCTGAAATTCAAGGAAAACATCATAGTATGTTTGTTGATCCGGCCTATGTGGCAAGTGCTGACTATACTGAATTTTGGAATAAATTACGAAATGGTGAATTTGTAACAGATATTTTCAAACGTATCAATAAAGCAGGTAAAATTGTATACTTGAACGCTACTTATTTCCCTATCATTAACCTTGAAGGTAAAATAGAATCGGTAATTAAATACTGTACCGATGTTACCGAACAAACGATTCAAAATTCTATATATCAAGCTCAGGTCGATGCTGTTGCTGTTTCTCAAGGTGTTATTCAGTTTAAATTAGATGGTACTATTGTAAAAGCAAATGATATTTTCTTACATGTCACTGGCTATTCTTTAGCTGAAATTCAAGGAAAACATCATAGTATGTTTGTTGATCCGGCC
>JBIKPL010000370.1:0-3446 GCA_044357485.1 Cytophagales bacterium | reverse complement strand
TCAATACTGGAGGAAAATACGATTCTGGAGCCTTCCAAAAATCAGTAGGTTTAAATGGTGTCGGAACCAAGGCCGTAAATGCCTTGTCTAATTATTTTAAAGTACAATCGTTTAGAGAAGGCAAAACGAAAATTGCCGAATTTGCCAAAGGAGAATTAACCAAAGAGCATCCAGAACAAGAAACTACGGGAAGAAATGGCACCTTTTTACAATTCATTCCCGATGATACCATTTTCAAAAATTATCACTTTATTCCTGAATTTTTAGAAAATCAAATCTGGAATTATGCCTACTTAAATGCAGGCTTAACGCTTAATTTTAATGGCAAAAAATACCATTCTCAAAATGGATTACTTGATTTATTAAACAGTAAAATTGACGAAGAAAGTAAACGCTATCCTATCATTCACCTGATTGGCAATGACATTGAAGTATCGTTCACCCATGGAAGTCAATATGGAGAAGAATATTATTCTTTTGTAAACGGGCAATTTACCACCCAAGGCGGAACACACCTCGCTGCTTTCAGGGAGGCTATGGTGAAAACGATTCGTGAGTTTTATAAAAAAGAATTTGATGCCACCGACATTCGTGCATCCATTGTTGCGGCTGTAAGTGTACGTGTACAAGAGCCCGTTTTTGAGTCTCAAACCAAAACGAAATTAGGCTCTCAAAACGTGTCTCACGATGGCCCAACCATGCGGTCATTTGTAAATGATTTTTTGAAAAAAGCCTTAGACGATTATTTGCATAAAAATCCTGCGGCAGCAGATGCCTTACTTAAACGCATTATGCAGTCGGAGCGTGAGCGTAAAGACATTGCAGGGATTAAAAAACTAGCCAATGAAAGGGCTAAAAAAGCCAATTTGCACAACAAAAAACTGCGTGACTGCAGGGTGCATTTAACCGAAGAAAAAGAGGACCGACGCTTTAACACCACCATATTTATTACCGAAGGGGATTCTGCCAGCGGCTCTATTACCAAATCAAGAGATGTGGCAACGCAAGCGGTATTCAGTTTAAGAGGTAAACCATTGAATTGTTATGGCTTAACCAAGAAAATTGTTTATGAAAATGAAGAATTTAACTTATTGCAACATGCCCTCAATATCGAAGAAGGCATAGAAGGCTTGCGTTACAATCGTATTGTAATTGCAACCGATGCCGATGTAGATGGGATGCATATTCGTTTGTTGATTTTAACTTTCTTCTTACAATTTTTTCCAGATTTGGTAAAAAAGGGACATATATACATCTTAGAGACGCCACTATTTAGGGTAAGAAACAAGAAAGAAACCATTTATTGCTATACGGATGAAGAACGTCAGAAGGCAATTGCAAAACTTGGCACCAAACCAGAGATTACACGATTTAAGGGTTTGGGAGAAATTTCACCAGACGAGTTTGGCGGTTTCATTGGAGAAGACATTCGTTTACAGCCTGTGGTGATGCAAAAAGACATGTCCATCAAAAAATTACTGGAATATTTTATGGGCAAAAACACGCCCGATCGTCAAGTATTTATCATCGATAATTTACGGATAGAAAAAGACTTGGCCTTGGAACCAGTGGACTAATGCTACTAAAATTGGTCAACGGTACAAATTTGAGCAGCTACCCTATTTATGCTTTTCTATTAAATCATTCATGATGGTTTGTACTTTCGCTTTCAAGGCAGGAAGATCTTGTTTGGTTAATCCTTGCGTCGAAATGGCATTCGCAAAATACGTACGAATAATGCCTGGTCGTACCAACAAATACGACAATTTAGGCATCACATACCTTGAATTAATTAAAACAACAGGAATAATCGGGGTTTGAGATTCGATGGCGATTAAAAATGCACCATCATGAAAAGGCGTTAAATTATTCGAGGTTTCATTCATTGCCCCTTCAGGATAAATCAACACAGAAATTCCCATTTTCAATTTCTGTATCATTTGTAAGATACTTTTTTGCCTATTCGCCGCTGACTTTCGATCGACGGTAACCACAATTTTGCTGTAGATATAGCCAAATATGGGGGCTTTTGTAATTTCAACTTTCCCTAAAGGTCTAAATTGACCAGGAATTCCAAGCATAAGGGTAACAGAATCAAAAAAAGAATTGTGGTTAGAAATATAAATATGCGCTTTGGTTCTATCGATAGATTCCCTATTGTAAAACTTATAGATCACAAAATAAAACACCCCTAATAATACCGCCCAAATTTTCAAAAAGAAATAACCGACTGCTCCGCCATTTTTATCCCCTAACACCAAAATCGGAATCACAATGAGCGGAAACATGGGCACCATGATGCAAAAGAATATAAATACAAGCCAAACGGAATAAATACGCAATACTATTTCTTTAAGCATAAGGATATTTTTGGATGAAGATTAGAAGACTAAGCCAACTATTTTACGACGAAAGCCTTGATGGTCATGTATTGCACAGGTGCAGTTGGGTCGTTGCTAAATACCGTAATGGTTTTTGATTGAGAGCCTGAACGGCCATTGGAATTAAATGAAATATTGATATTCGTACTTTCACCAGCGGCAATCGTAGTTTTCTCCGGAACAGAGGCGGTACAACCGCAACTCGCCACCGTTTTTCTAATCTTTAAATCACTTTTGCCGGTATTGGTAATCACAAATGCTGCTTTGGCTACTTCTCCTTCTTTCACTGTTCCAAAATCAATTTCTTTTTTATCTATGGCGATTTTGGGTGCTAGTGCCAATTGGGCTTCCGTCATGGGGGCAAAAAACTCTTCAATGGTCGCCGACACATAAAGCAACTTTTTATTTTGGGCCAATTCATTGGTTTCTATTTCAAAATAATCACTGACATAGCCATAATCATTTCGTGCCTTTCCATCATAAACAAGCTTAATTACCCCTTTTTGTTGTGGCTTTAACACGGCAGGTTCTACTGTTATTTTCATGTATTTGGGCTGAGAATTCAAGACTTTCAAAGTCAGATCCATGGTCGTATCATTGTAAATACCATATTCTTTAGCAACGGGTTCTTTGTCGTTAATTTTATCGAGATTGATGTAACGACTTTGCACCCTTAAACCTCCAATTTTATCAGGAAAATCAAGATTTGGATTTTTAAACTTAGGCTTTACATTGCCTTTGATGGTCAACATTACCGAATCACTTCCAAGCTCAGTTCTCAAGTAAACCGTAAGTCTTTTTTCAAACGGTCCTGGTCGATTGGCCGCATTAAATATTGCCTTTACAAAACCTGAGTCATTTTTCCCAATTTCATGTTGCGTCCAGGTAGGCGTTGTACAACCACAAGACGCAACCACATTTTGTATCGTAACAGGATTCTCTGCATTATTTTTAAATTTAAAAATATAAGGATGTTCACCATCTTCTTCTTTGATGGTACCATAATCGTGTATCATTTTATTGAATTTCATAGCATTTTTTTGGGCAAAACCTGCTACACTAAAC
>JBIKPL010000369.1:0-3452 GCA_044357485.1 Cytophagales bacterium | reverse complement strand
GGTAGGACCAGTTACCGTGGTATAATGACGACCATTACCACTTTGGTCTTGCCATGATGTTCCAATGGACGATACTCCTGCATCCGCTTTTAACCAAACACTTAATTGATCTGAAACGCCACCTGGACCTTGTGCATATCCAACACTCACACAACAAAGCAGTATTAAACCAGTAAATAAAACTTTTGAAATTTTCATAATAATGGTATTTATCGTTTTATTTAATAAATTTAATTGTGTTTAACATTACGCCTTCAGCGTCTTTGATCATTATTATATATACCCCAGAAGAATAATTGGTAGTATTCACTTCAAAAGAATTTAATCCTTTTTCCGCTTTTAATATTGATTCAGAAATGATTGAACCTTCTATACTGTAGATCTCTAATTGGAATTCAAATGCTTCCTCAGCATAATAATCAACAATAGGATGATCACCTACAGGATCAGGATAAATTCTTATGCCAGTTTCGGCAAGTGATTCATTTTCAATAGAAATAGTTTTGCTAAATTCAAATTTTCCGTCATAATCCACTTGTTTCAATTGGTAATAACAAATGCTAGGGCAATGTTCTCTATCTAGAAAATGATAATGCAATAAATTTGTTGAATTTCCTGCTCCATCTATTTCTTCTAGGGTATGCCAATGTTCCCCATCGTATGATTTTTGAAGTACAAAATGAGAATTATTTTGCTCGGAACTTGTTGTCCAAGAAACTAAATTTCCCTCATTCACTTTTTTTGCTTTAAAGTCTGTCAATACTATTGGAAGCGCTGTAGTAGTAAATTTCGAAGCTGCGTTTTTAGAGGCTAAGGCTATAAATTTAGTCGTCCCTTTTGGGATTATTGCCGCAGGAACCAATACATCAATGGAACCAAAACTAAAGGTTACCCCTGATTCTCCTTGCCCATAAACGGTGCATCCTGAAGTAAAATCTCCATCATCATCAACCAATAAACACAAATGATTTAAACTGGTCACCGCACTTTGGTTTTCAATGATAAACTTAATGGTAACGTCGTTGTCAAAATTGGTGTTGGTTACTTTCCATTCCCTCGCAATTCTTGATGTAACTGTATGCCCATTGGTATTTGCAGGAGGGATGTCGAGGTTAGCAGCGGTTGATTCTTTTAGCTTGGCAGCATCGTGGCCAATCATAAAGTACGATGGGCTATTGGTAATTGTACCGGTATTTGCAGCGTTTGTGGCAGCCAGTGTGCTAATAAATATTTTACAAGAGTCATCTTGAGCCCTGCTTTGTTTTTGGTTAAAATAACATTCTTTCCCAACACCAATAATATCATTCGCATAAGTACTCACATCGAATACGGTACTTGATGTTGAGGAAATGTAGGTTTCTTGGTTTCCTAATCTATATTTTGACCTCAAATAAGATTCTATAACGTTAATTTCTGCATTGCTTAATACTGAATTGTAAATAATAAGCTCATACACTTGAGCATCAGAACCTTCGGTAGCGGTGTTAGCACCTTGGTTGATGTCAACCCTTATGCCATTGGCGTGTCCAGAAGAACTGGTAAAAGTTTGCAGGCTTTTGCTTGTAGCACCAGCTGATTGACCTGCATAGCCCCAATAAAAATTCCCTGTATGGCCGTCAAAAATTCTACCATTGTCGTCAGAGGCTAACTTTTTGGCCACCATAAAAATGGTGTAATTGTTTCCTAAAGCAGCACCAACAGGAGCATCAAATCCACCATCTAGTATTTGCACATATGGATTAAAGTTAGAGCTCGAATCCCCGGCAACAAGTGTAGGGCCACTTACGGTGGTATAATGATTGCCATTGCCACTTTGGTCTTCCCATTGTGTTCCAATATTGCTTGTACCTGCATCCGCTTTTAACCAAACGATTAAACCCGTAGAGGTTCCCCCAGGAGCGTTAGTGCTTACCGTTGCTTGTAAGGCATTGCTGTAGCCCGTACATCCGTTAATGGTTCCAGCTCTTCTATACCACATATTTTGTGCCACAGAACCAGGCGTATAGGTTGTACCCGTTGCAGAAGAAATGTCAGTATAGGTAGTGCCATCCGTAGAAATTTGCCATTGATACGTAGGTGATCCTCCACCGCCTACATTGGCAGCTGAGCCAGTATTCATAGCGGGTGGTGTAGAACCTCCACACACAAATGCCTGTACTGTCACTTTAACGCTTGTGGTATATAATGTTCCGCAAGAAGTAGAGGTTGCCGCTCTTCGGTACCATGTATCTTGTGTCAGAGCAGTAGGGGAGGTGTAGGTAGCTGAGGTAGCACTTCCAATATTAGCCCAAAAAGCATTGTCGGTTGAAATTTGCCATTGGTAAGTAAATCCACCTCCTCCCGAGGCAGCAGTGGTACTGGTAAAAGAAGAAGGTATGGAATTGGCATTGATGGTTTGGTCAGCGGCTATTGCCCCTTGAACTAATGGCGTATTCACAGTGATTGTACCGGTGGCACTCACCGTTCCACAACCTCCTGTTAAGAGAATGCTATAGCTAAATGTACCTGACGCTGTTGGTGTTCCTGAAATGGTGATCACATTTCCTGCCCAAGCAGCCGAAACGCCTGCTGGCAAATCAGTAGCTGCTCCAATTCCTGTGGCTCCTGTGGTAGCAATAGTAATGTTTGTTAAGGCTGAATTGATACATACCGTTTGGTTGTTTCCTGCTCCAGCTGCTGCTGTATTTGCTGCCGTTACAGTTATTGTACCTGTGGCACTCACCGTTCCACAACCCCCTGTTAATAGAATGCTGTAGTTGAATGTTCCCGCTGCAGTTGGGGTACCAGAAATGGTGATCACATTTCCTGCCCAAGTAGCCGAAACGCCTGCTGGCAAACCATTTGCTCCTGCTATGCCACTACTAGCAATTCCTGTGGCTCCTGTGGTAGCAATAGTAATGTTTGTTAAGGCGCTATTGATACATTTAGTCTGGCTATTTCCTGCGCCAGCTGCTGCGGTGTTTGTATTTACCGTAATTGTACCGGTGGCATTTACTGTTCCACAACCTCCTGTTAAGAGAATGCTGTAGTTGAATGTTCCTGACGCTGTTGGTGTACCTGAAATGGTGATTACATTTGCTGCCCAAGTAGCCGAAACGCCTGCTGGTAAACCATTTCCTCCTGATACGCCACTATTGGCAATTCCTGTGGCTCCTGTGGTGGCAATAGTAATGTTTGTTAAGGCTGAATTGATACATAAAGTTTGGTTGTTTCCTGCTCCAGCTGCTGCGGTATTTATATTTACCGTAATTGTACCGGTGGCACTCACAGTTCCACAACCTCCTGTTAAGAGAATTGAATAGTTAAAAGTACCTGCTGCTGTTGGAGTACCTGAAATGGTGATCACATTTCCTGCCCAAGCAGCCGAAACGCCTGCTGGCAAATCAGTAGCTGCTCCAATTCCTGTGGCTCCTGTGGTAGCAATAGTAATGTTTGTTAAGGCGCTATTGATA
>JBIKPL010000368.1:0-3456 GCA_044357485.1 Cytophagales bacterium | reverse complement strand
TATTACCTCGATTAAGGCGACTGCCACAGAATAAATACCAACTTCTGATTTCACAAAGTAATAACCCAAAATATAAAAAGCTATGCGGTTATTGAAAAACTGCAGTATGTTTGAAAGCTGGGCTTTGCTACCATAAAACCATAGCTTTTTTAGACTTATGCGGTCTGGTAATTCAAATTTTTTGAGACTCGAAAGCACTACCATCAAGGAAATAACATAGCTCAATCCGAATACAAAATAGAGGCTTTGGAGATATAAATGGATGTCTTTCAGGTGTACAAAATGAAAAAGTATGATGCTGGTGGTGACTTGAAATAGTATTGGCAATGGGGTAAGTATATTGTAAATATTGGTTTTTTCTTTGCCCAACAAAACCAATAAATGTGTGGTAAACAAGCCATACAAACTACTAATAAATCCTAGTTCTACCCAATATGCTTTCGGACAAATCCCTGCCATATAGAGTAGCCATGCCATCAAAAATGCCATCATCGGTTCCCAAAGATAACAGGCAATTAAGAGTTTGAACGCGTTGATTTTTGCAGTCAAATAGATGATGGAACTACCACCCAAAATATGGCAAAACAATAAACACAAGGCCAAATTAGACATAAAAATGGTTGCAATTCCTTTGCCTTCCGTGCCTACATTTTGTGTTAAAAGTATGGTGTTTGCAAATCCCAATAAGGCATTGATGGCCTTCGCTATAAAGGTGATGGAGATTTTTTTAAACATGTAGCTTCAATAAAACTTATCAATCGGGTAAAGGCCTGAAATTGTTTTGAATATACTTTGTTTTGTTCATTGTAGGTTAATAAATTTTCATTTTTTTGAAATACTCATTTATATCCCTTTTCTGTTTGCTTCAAAATCACTAATTTGCTCACATGAATATTTTCAGTTTCACGTACTTAAGTGTTTTATTTCAATCTAGATTGAAAAAGCTGCGCAATACTATTCCATTTTTTAAATACCAAGATTATACGCCTTTTTTGATCATTGGACATCCAAGAACCGGTACTTCTTTGTTGCATACCTATTTGAATTCTCATGCAAATGTGTTGTCCTTGAATGAACCTTTGTCTTATACCACTGATGGAAAAGCGTTGTTCAAAGCCTATGCTACATTTATTAAAGTGGTTGGGTTTAAATATTTTCATGAATATGTACTTGATATCAAGAAAAAAAATGTCTTGGTTCAATTAATTACTGACCACAAAATCAAAGTCATTAAGATTCATCGACAAAATTATTTGAGAACTTATGTTTCTTTGTGTATTGCAGAGAAAACCAAGGAATGGTCAAGCACTTCTGACCGAAGCACTTCTTTGTTAAATAAACAACTATATTTAACAAAGGACGAGTGTATATTGGCATTTGACAATTATAAAAACTTAGAATTGTCAGTGGAAGTACTTTTAGCGCAGTATCAAACTCCTGTACATGAAATCGATTATGAGGAATTGGTTGCAAGTCCCAATAAAGTGATGAATGGCGTATATGCCTTTTTAGGTTTAAGCGCCCACAAACCTTTTTCGCTTTTAAAACGTCAAAATCCCGAACAATTGAGTGCGTTAATCGTCAATTATTCAGCCTTAAAAATGGCTTTTATTGGTTCTGATTATGAAGCATATTTTGAGGACTAAGGTATTGACAGCATTTGTTATCATTCAATTTAATCGCGGGTAATTATGAAACGATTGGCACAAAAAACCATGTTTGGCTTTTCAATTTTTGCCATTACTTTATTGGTTATACTTTTTTGTTTGGCAAACTTTTATCAAACTAATTATGCGTATGATCTTGGTCAATCCTACCAATATCAGTTACCGTATAGCAAAACTGTTGAACTAAAAAATCAACAATGTAGGTTGCCCAAACTTGCTTTTCCACAAAAAACTGCGTTCTTGAAAATCACGATTCAATCTAGTATCTTAAGCTATATTTTTCAACCTTATATTGAAATTGTAGCCCACAATGGGCGTCAAAAACAATATTTTGAACACGGTGCCCACGGTGTTCGGTATTTGAATGTCAGTGATTTTGTAGGCCCAAGTGCTGTTAAATTAACACTTTTAGGGCATTTTATTCATCTGAAAGACCAACGTGCCGGATTGATCACGTATGACAAGATACCATTGGCCAATGCCAATATATTAATTATTGCACCGCATCCAGATGATGCAGAAATTGCCGCCCACGGCCTATACAATCAACATAAAAATGCTTTTGTGTTGACGCTTACTGCGGGTGATGGAGGGAAATTACTGTTTCAATCATTTTACAACAATGATCGACTAGCTTATCTGAATCAAGGGAAATTAAGGACATGGAATAGTATTACTACGCCCTTGGCGGCAGGTATTTCTTCAGAAAATGTATTGAATTTTGGATATTTAGATGGGTCTTTAAAGGCGATGTATGCCCGCCGTTTTGTGCACCGTGATCCTTCAAATTTTAATCAAGCTGACATTAATGTTTTCAGGAAACAGAATATTTCAAGCTATAAAAATGATTTGACTGCTGGTGCTGATTGGTCATCTTTGATTGCAAATTTAAAGTCTGTTATTCGTAAATACCAACCAACCGTTATTGTGACGCCCTATCCTGCCATTGATATTCATCCTGATCATCAATTTTCTTCTGTGGCCGTTTTTCAAGCATTACAAGAATTGAATTACCAACAGGGCTCTTTGTTTTTGTATAGCAACCATTATCCACTCAGTGACTATTATCCTTATGGCGAAATGAATAGCAGTGTCACTTTGCCTCCTGCTGTTGACGGAACCGTGTATTTTAACAGTGTGTATGTACATTCGCTTTTAGCGCCTCAACAAAAAGATAAATTTTTAGCCTTAGAATCGATGTATGCTTTGCGTTCGAGTACGCATGAACAAAATGTAGCAAATGCCTTTAAAACAGCATTCGGCATTGTAAAGCGAAAAGTATTGATGCAAGATTTAAGTTACTTTAGACGAGCAGTACGAAATCATGAACTGTTTTTTGTTGTACCCATCAAGGCATTGTCAGATAGTTTAGTGAAAAAACAACTCATTGGTAAACACTAAGTTTTAAATGGCTTTTTAATAGTGTAAGCTGTATTTATTTGGTAAATGATTCGTCGCCTTTAAAGCGGAATGCCCCAAGTAATTTCCTTAAATGATTGTTGTGTCCTTAAACCTTCAAGCATTTGTCAAAACATTTTCCTTTAACCAATTACATTGTTACATTTGTATATATCTTTTGTAGAAATAGTATGAGAAATTATCTTTTAATTGGTTTGTTGTTCGTGTTTAGTGTAGCAGGTTTTGCCCAAAAAAATGCTATGAAATTCAATAAAATGATACACGATTATGGTACCATCAAAGAAGAAGATGGTGAACATCCTTATATTTTTAAATTTAAAAATAATGCAGATAAGCCTGTTACGATACAAAATGTGGTTGCGTCTTGTGG
>JBIKPL010000006.1:0-28076 GCA_044357485.1 Cytophagales bacterium | reverse complement strand
CAAATGACTTACTTTATTCAACATACCTTGTAGAGCAGGATTTAATTCTCTTACTACAGATTTGTTTATTTTACCTAATCCTAAAGCTTTGATAGTACGCTTTTGAACTTCAGGTCTATCAATGGTACCTCTAACTTGAGTAATTTTTACTTGAGACATAACAATTAACCTTTAAAAACTTTAGATAAGAGTATATTTCTACTTTGAGCAACTGCCAAAGGATCACGCATCTTTAATAAAGCATCAAAAGTAGCTTTAACAACGTTATGAGGATTTGAAGAACCTTTAGATTTTGCTAATACATCTTTAATACCAGCACTTTCTAATACAGCTCTCATTGCACCACCTGCGATAACTCCAGTACCTGGAGCAGCAGGTTTTAACAATACAAAACCGCCTGAATATTTTCCTTCCATTGCATGAGGAACAGTACCTTTATACACTGGAACTTTTATAACATTCTTTTTAGCATCATCAATTGCTTTAGTAATCGCATCTGTAACTTCATTTGCTTTACCTAAACCATATCCAACAACACCATTGCCATCACCTACTACTACGATTGCAGAAAAACTAAATCTTCTACCACCTTTAACAACTTTAGCTACCCTGTTTATCGCAACTACTTTATCTTTTAGTTCGATATCACTAGCCTTTACAGTTTTAACATTTACTTGAGACATACTGAAGAGTATAGAAATTAAAATTTAAGACCACCTTCTCTAGCACCTTCGGCTAAAGCTTTAACTCTACCATGATATAAGTATCCACCTCTATCAAATGTAACAGCAGTCAAACCTGCAGCTATAGCTTTTTCAGCTAGAGTTTTTCCAACTAATTTAGATAATTCCAATTTAGTTGATTTAGCAGCTTTCAACCCTTGAGAAGAAGCAGATGCTAAAGTTTTACCAGAAATATCATCAACTAATTGAGCATATATTTCATTATTGCTCCTAAACACAGATAGTCTAGGGTTAGAAACAGTACCAGAAATCTTACTTCTGATACTTCTCTTAATTTTTGCTCTTCTTAATTCTTTAATAGTCGCCATTTTCTAATTATTTCGCTGAGGTTTTACCAGCTTTACGTCTAATAACTTCACCCACAAATCTAATACCTTTACCTTTATAAGGTTCAATTTTTCTAAGAGATCTGATTTTAGCAGAAACTTGTCCAATCAACTGTTTATCAATTGATTCTAAAGTAACGATAGGGTTTTTACCTTTATCAGTTACGGCACTAGCTGAAACTTCAACTGGCAACGCAACATATATATTGTGTGAATAACCTAAACTTAGTTCTAAAACTCTACCATTAACGGTAGCTTTATAACCAACACCAACAAGTTCTAACTTAATGGTGTAACCTTCACTAACACCTTTTACCATGTTGCTTAAAAGCGAACGGTATAGACCGTGTAAAGATTTGTGACGTTTCTGATTGGTTGGAGAAACAATTTCAACAACGTTATCATTTATCGCAACTGACATATCAACATCTAATTTTTGTAACAAAGAACCCTTAGGACCTTTTACTGTTACGGTATTATCTGAAGATACATTTACCTCAACATTAGAGGGTAAATTTATAGGAAGCTTACCTATACGAGACATAGTAGGAAGTATTTTATATTAGTATACATAGCATAGAACTTCTCCACCAACATGGAGTTCTCTAGCTTCTTTATCTGTAACAAGACCTTTAGAAGTAGAAATTACAGCAATACCTAAACCGTTAAGTACTCTTGGTAATTCCTCGTTATTCACATACTTTCTTAAGCCTGGTTTACTTACTCTTTCAAGATGTACAATCGCTGGTTGTTTTGTAGATACATTGTATTTCAAAGCAATCTTAATTACACCTGGTAAAGTAGTATCATCAAATTTGTAACTTTGCAAATATCCTTTTTCATAAAGTACTTTTGTTAAAGCCTTTTTTAATTTTGAAGAAGGTATTTCTACAATTCTGTGATTTGCTTTAGAAGCATTTCTAATTCTTGTTAAATAATCTGCTATTGGATCAGTCATTTCATTCTTTTTTAACCTCCATTTAAAAAACGAAGGGCTGCAAAGGTAATTAATTCTAAAATAGAAAACAATTTATTAGGATAAAAATTACCAACTCGCTTTAGTAACGCCAGGAATTTTACCCATTGAAGCCATTTCTCTAAAAGTAACACGGTTAATACCGAATTTTCTCATGTAACCTTTAGGTCTTCCAGTTAATTTACAACGATTGTGTAATCTTACAGGTGAAGCATTTTTTGGCAATTTGTCAAGAGCTAAATAATCACCAGCAGCTTTTAAAGCAGCTCTTTTTACTGCATATTTTGCTACAAGTTTTTCTCTTTTTAACTCTCTAGCTTTTATCGATTCTTTAGCCATGATTAGTTTTTGTTTTGATTAGCGAAAGGCATACCAAGAGCTTTAAGTAATTCAAAGCTTTCTTCATCAGTTTTAGCAGTAGTTACAAATGTAATATCCATACCTGTAATGCGACTGATTTTATCGATACTGATTTCAGGGAAAATAATTTGTTCTTTAACACCTAAAGTATAATTACCTCTACCATCAAATCCTTTGTCGTTGATTCCTTTGAAATCTCTAACACGTGGTAAAGCCACTGAAAGTAAACGATCTAAAAACTCAAACATGGTATCTCCTCTAAGAGTAACACGAGCACCAATAGGCATCTCTTCTCTTAATTTAAAGTTAGATATAGCTTTTTTAGATTTGGTTGCTACAGCTTTTTGACCTGTAATTTGTGTTAATTCATCAACACCAACATCCACTAATTTTTTATCAGTTACTGCGATACCGATACCTTTGTTAAGACAAATCTTTACAATTTTAGGTATTTGCATTGTAGACTTATATTGAAATTTCTCTTGCAAAACAGCAGAAACTTCATTCGTATATTTTTGTTTTAGTCTTGGAGTAGCCATGATTAGTCAATAAATTCTCCTGTTTTCTTAGAATATTTCTGCAAACTAGACTTAGCGTTAAGCTTACGTCCAATTTTTGAAGCAGTACCTTTAGCATCAACAAACTGTAAATTGCTAATATGAATCGGTGCTTCTTTCTTAACGATAGAACCACTTGGATTACTAGCGGAAGGTTTAATATGTCTTGAGACAATATTTAAGCCTTCTACAATTGCTTTTTGCGTTGAAGGAGAAACTGATAGAATTGTACCAGTTTTGCCTTTGCTATCACCAGCGATCACTTTAACTTGATCACCTTTCTTGATATGTAATTTAATTTTTTTAGTTTCCATCTTACTTATAAAACTTCAGGAGCCAAAGAAACTATTTTCATAAATTGCTTCTCTCTTAATTCTCTTGCAACTGGACCAAAAATACGTGAGCCTCTTGGTTCATCACTTGCATTTAATAGTACTGCAGCATTATCATCGAATCTTATATAAGATCCGTCTTTTCTTTTAATCTCTTTTTTCGTACGAACGATTACAGCTTTAGAAACTGTACCTTTTTTAAGATTACTAGAAGATAGTGCATGTTTCACGGTAACAACTATTTTGTCACCAACAGTAGCAAATCTTTTCTTGGTACCACCTAACACACGAATTACCAAAACTTCCTTGGCACCGCTATTATCAGCTACGTTTAACCTAGATTCTTGTATTATCATAATTATTTCGCTTTTTCAATAATTTCAACTAATCTCCATCTTTTGAATTTACTCAATGGTCTAGTTTCCATTATTTTAACTATATCACCTACGTTACACTCATTTTTTTCATCATGAGCCATTAGTTTAGTAGTTTTCGTAACGAACTTACCATAAATCGGATGTTTTACTTTACGTTCAATCGTAACAGTAACCGATTTTTCCATTTTGTTACTAACTACTTTACCAGTACGTTCTTTTCTTAGATTTCTAGACTCCATTATCTCTGTTTGTTAAAAAATTATCTGTTCGATAATTCAGTACTTAATCTTGCAATATCCTTTTTTATATTCCTAATTTTCATAGGATTATCGATAGGAGAAACTGCATTAGCAAACTTTAATTTTTCAACAAGTTCAACAGTTTCAGCTATTTTTTGTTTAACCTCTTCAGTCGAAAGAGATCTAATTTCTGAATTTTTCATCTATTTACTGTAATAAAAGGTCTCTACGTACAACAAACTTTGTTTTGATTGGTAGTTTTTGAGATGCTAATCTAAGCGATTCTTTCGCTGTTTCAACATCAACGCCACCAGATTCAAACAATATAGTTCCAGGTTTAACGATAGCTACCCAATATTCAGGAGCACCTTTACCTTTACCCATACGAACCTCTGCAGGTTTTTTGGTGATTGGTTTATCAGGGAAAATACGAATCCACATTTGACCTTCACGTTTCATTCCTCTTGAACAAGCTACACGAGCAGCTTCAATTTGTCTAGAAGTAATAAAAGCTTGTTCTAAAGATTTTATTGCGTATTCACCAAAAGAAATTTCATGACCTCTTGTCGCGATTCCTTTGATTTTACCTTTTTGTTGTTTTCTAAATTTAGTTCTTTTTGGCTGTAACATCTTTGTATATAATTAATTATTACAGGTAAGATTATCTTCTTTTTTTCTTATTTGGTCCTTCAGCTCTTTTTTTAGGAGCACTAGCATCGCTAGATGAAGCTACACCAATATTAGGAGAAAGATCTCTTTTACCAATTACTTCACCTTTAAAGATCCATACTTTGATACCAATCTTTCCATATACTGTAAGGGCTTCAGAAATTGCATAATCAATATCTGCTCTTAAAGTATGAAGAGGAATTCTTCCTTCTTTGTATTGTTCAGATCTTGCCATTTCAGCACCACCTAAACGACCAGAAACTTTAATTTTAATTCCTTGTGAACCAACTCTCATTGTTCCAGCAATTGCTTGCTTCATTGCACGACGGAAAGAAATTCTAGCTTCTAATTGTTGAGCGATAGATTCACCAACAAGTTTAGCATCAAGTTCAGGTCTTTTAATTTCAAAGATGTTGATATGCACATCTTTTTTAGTTAATTTTTTTAACTCTTCCTTGATCTTATCAACTTCACCACCACCTTTGCCGATAACGACACCAGGTCTTGCTGTATTGATTGTTAGAGTAATACGTTTAAGTGTTCTTTCAATTATAATTTTTGAAATACCACCTTTAGGAATACGAGCGAAAATATATTTTCTTATTTTTTCATCTTCCACTAATTTCAAAGCGAAAGTCTTTCCTCCATACCAACTAGAATCCCATCCTTTGATGACACCTAATCTAAAACCGATAGGGTTTACTTTTTGTCCCATTATATGAAATATCTTTATTCTTGAGAACCAACATTAACAAGTGAGTCAACCACAAGAGTAACGTGATTTGATCTCTTTCTAACTCTATGAGCTCTACCTTGAGGAGCTGGTCTTAATCTTTTTAACATACGTCCACAATCAACAGTGATTGTTTTCACATAAAGATCAGCTTCTTCAATTTTAGCGCCTACGTTTTTAGCTTCCCAGTTTGCAATAGCAGATTGAAGAAGTTTTGAAACTCTTTTAGCGCCTTCTTTAGGCTCAAACTTTAAAATATTTAAAGCGATATTTACCTTTTTCCCTCTGATCAAATCGACTACAAGTCTCATTTTACGAGGTGAAGTAGGTACATCTTTTAATTTAGCAATAGCTTCCATGTAAATAACTATTTTTTCTTAGCAGCGTGACCTCTGAAATTTCTTGTAGGAGAAAACTCTCCTAATTTATGTCCTACCATATTTTCAGTAACAAAAACAGGAATAAATTTATTTCCGTTGTGTACTGCAAAAGTATGACCAACAAAATCAGGTGAAATCATTGATCTACGTGACCATGTTTTTACAACAGATTTTTTTTCTACCTCATTTAATGCAATCACCTTATTTTCAAGGCGATAATCGATATAAGGACCTTTTTTTAACGAACGAGCCATATTATACTACCTCTTTTTACCAATGATTAATTTATCTGAATATTTTCTATTCGCTCTAGTTTTTAGACCTCTAGAATATACACCATTTCTTGAGCGTGGTTGACCTCCAGAAGAACGTCCTTCACCACCACCCATAGGGTGATCAACAGGGTTCATAACAACACCTCTTACTCTTGGTCTTCTACCCATCCATCTGTTTCTGCCGGCCTTACCCATTACAGTATTCATGTGGTCTGCATTAGAAACTGTTCCAATAGTAGCAGTACAAGTTAATAACACAAGTCTCATTTCACCAGAAGGTAATTTGATAGTAGCGTATTTAGCATCTCTTGCTAATAACTGTGCATATGTACCAGCACTTCTGGCCATAGATGCACCTTTACCAGGTTTCAATTCGATGTTATGAATTAATGTACCTAAAGGGATATCTGAAAGATACAAAGTGTTTCCAACTTCAGGAGCAACTCCTTTACCAGCTTGAACAGTTGTACCAACTTTTAAACCTTTTGGTGCAATGATATATCTTTTTTCTCCATCAACATAGTTCAACAAAGCAATTCTTGCTGTTCTATTTGGATCATACTCAATAGTTTTAACAACAGCAGGAACATTTACTTTATCTCTTTTGAAATCAATTAATCTCAATTGACGTTTATGTCCACCACCTATGTAGCGCATTGATCTTCTACCATCACTGTTTCTACCACCTGAATGATGATTAGAAACAAGTAGAGATTTCTCAGGAGTAGATGTCGTGATATCGTCAAATACTGGAGCTAACCTAAATCTTTGTCCTGGAGTTATAGGTCTTAATTTTTTAATTGCCATAGTCTGCTAACAGATTAAATACCGTTATAAAAATCAATTACTTCACCTTCAGCTAATGAAACCAAGGCTTTTTTGTAAGGAGAGGTACTACCAACTACAAACTTTCCAGCGGATTGTCTCGACTTAGGTTTTCCTGGGATAATCATTGTTCTTACATCAGTAACATTAACTCCGTAAGCTTTTTCCACAGCTTTTTTAATTTCAACTTTATTTGATTTTTTATTCACAATAAAGCCGAATACTCCTTTGTCATTCAACGCAGTTACTTTTTCAGTAACTAATGGCTTAATAAGGATACTCATAATTAATTAAGGATTTCTTCGATTTTAGAAAGAGCTGATACAGAAATTACTAACTCCTCAGCATTAAGCACATCATATGTATTGATATCAGCTACAGCAATTACCTTTGTTTTAGGTAAATTTCTGCTTGATAAGTATACATTATCTGTTTCATCAAGCAATACTACTAAAGTCTTTTTGTTTGTAAGCGATAAATCGGCTAAAAACTTAATGTAAGACTTAGTTTTAGGTGCATCAAAATTAAAGTCTTCCAAAACAGTAATATTTCTGTCTAAAGCTTTATAAGATAATGCACTTCTACGTGCTAATTGCTTAACTTTTTTATTCAATTTGAAACCGTAATCTCTTGGTCTAGGACCGAAGATTCTACCACCACCTACAATTGTAGGAGAAGTAATAGCACCAGCTCTAGCTCCGCCAGTTCCTTTTTGTTTCTTTATTTTTCTAGTAGATCCGGCTACTTCATTTCTCTCTTTAGATTTATGAGTCCCTTGTCTTTGATTTGCTAGATATTGTTTAACATCTAAATAAATCGAATGATCATTAGGTACCACACCAAAGATTTCTTCAGCCAAAGTTACTTTTTTTCCGGTATCTTTACCTTCAATACTTAAGATTGAGTATTCCATTTCTATTTCTGCAAAATAATGTATGAATTATTAGCACCTGGAACTGATCCACTTACCAATAGTAAATTTTTATCAGGATAAATGTTAAGCACCCTAAGGTTATTAACTTTAACTCTTTGATTTCCAGTTCTTCCGCCCATTTTCATTCCTTTAAATACTCTTGCAGGAAATGAACATGCACCGATAGAACCAGGGTGACGACCTCTGTTATGCTGACCGTGTGTTTGACCACCAACCCCAGCAAAACCGTGTCTTTTCACAACACCTTGGAAACCTTTTCCTTTGGATGTTCCGATAGCGTCTAAATAGTCACCAATTTCGAAAACATCAGAACCTACTAGGGTTTCACCTAGACTTAATTCTTTTTCAAAAGATTTGAACTCAACAAGTTTATGTTTTGCAACTGTACCAGCTTTCTTGAAATGACCAAGAAGAGGCTTTGTAACATTTTTTTCTTTTGCATTACCATAACCCAACTGAACAGCAGCGTATCCGTCTTTTTCTAAAGACTTCACTTGCGTTACTACACAAGGACCAACTTCTAACAGTGTACATGCAAGGCTTTTGCCGTCAACATCACTGTAGATACTAGTCATTCCTATTTTTTTGCCTATTAAACCAGACATGTCTGTATCAAATTATTGTGATTAAAACTCTTTTATCACTCTTCGTAGAGTAATAGAGGACTGCAAAGTTAAGTAAAATATTAATATTACCTAAATATATTTGCAATTTTTTATTACTAAAGAGAAATAAAAGGCCAATATTGACTATCGGCCCTTTATTTAATGCATATCGCTAAAATAATTATACTTTAATTTCAACTTCAACTCCGCTTGGAAGTTCAAGTTTCATCAATGCATCTACTGTTTTAGCACTAGTAGAGTAAATATCAACCAGTCTTTTGTAAGTACAAAGTTGGAATTGCTCTCTAGATTTTTTATTAACGTGAGGAGATCTAAGTACGGTAAAAATCTCTTTGTCTGTTGGCAAAGGAATTGGACCATTTACAATAGCACCTGTAGCTTTTACAGCTCTTACAATTTTTTCAGATGATTTATCAACTAAATTATGATCGTAAGATTTTAATTTGATTCTTATTTTCTGATTCATATCTGTGATTATGCTTTAACTGAACCTTTAACTTTTGAAATAATCGCTTCAGCCATGTTATTAGGAATAGCTTCGTAATGAGAGAACGTTAAAGAGGCAGATGCTCTACCAGAACTGATTGTTCTTAAATCTGTAACGTAACCAAATAACTCTGAAAGAGGAACATCTGCTTTAATGATTTGCGCACCAGCTTTTGTATCCATTCCTTTCATCAAACCTCTTCTTCTGTTCAAGTCACCTGTAACAGGGCCAGTAAACTCCTCAGGAGAAACTACCTCTACAGACATAATTGGTTCTAACAGTTGAGGTCCGGCTAGTCTACCAGCTTCTCTGAAACCCATTCTAGCGGCTAATTCAAATGACAATGCATCTGAATCGACATCATGGAAAGAACCATGGAAGATACGTACACGCATACTATCAATTGGGAAACCAGCTAAAACGCCATTTTTCATTGCTTCTTCAAATCCTTTTTGGATAGGTTGAATAAACTCTCTAGGAATTACCCCACCTACGATACCATTTACGAATTCTAAGCCATCTTTTTCATCTTCTCTTGGTCCGATTTCAAAGACAATATCAGCAAACTTACCACGACCACCAGATTGTTTTTTGTAAACTTCTCTATGTTCAATCGTTTTAGTTAATTTTTCACGATAAGCAACTTGAGGTGCTCCTTGGTTAATCTCAACGTTAAATTCTCTTCTTAAACGGTCGATAATAATCTCAAGGTGAAGTTCACCCATACCTCTTAAGATTGTTTGACCAGTTTCTTGGTCAGTATTAACTCTTAACGTAGGATCTTCTTCAATAAGTTTGGCAATTGCATTACCGAACTTATCCATATCTGCTTGTTTTTTAGGCTCCACCGCATACCCAATAACTGGTTCTGGGAAAGACATAGACTCTAATACGATTGGGAATTTTTCATCCACCAAAGTATCACCAGTTTTAATATCCTTGAAACCTACTGCTGCACAAATATCACCACATTCAACTCTTTCGATTGGGTTTTGTTTGTTAGCATGCATTTGCATCAAACGAGAGATTCTTTCTTTCTTTTGAGTTCTCATATTGTAAATATAAGAGCCCCCTTCAAGAACACCAGAATAAACCCTCATAAAGCAAAGACGACCTACGAATGGATCAGTTGCAATTTTAAAAGCTAATGCTGCAAATGGCGCTGATACTTCAGGTTTTCTTTCTTCTTCAAGACCAGTATCAGGGTTAGTACCCATAATCGCTGGCATATCTAAAGGAGAAGGTAAGAAGGCGATTACCGCATCAAGCATTGCTTGAACACCTTTATTTTTGAAAGCAGAGCCACAAAGTAAAGGCGTAATTGTCATATCAATAGTTGCTTTTCTAATAGCTACCATCAATTCTTCTCTTGTAATAGAATTAGGATCTTCGAAGAATTTTTCAAGTAATGCATCATCATATTCTGCAACACTTTCAACAAGGAATGCTCTCCATTCAGCTACTGTTTCTACTAAATCAGCAGGAATATCAATAACCTTATAAGTTTTACCTTTGTCTTCTTCGTTCCAAACGATTGCTTGATTTGTTAATAAATCAACCACCCCTTTGAAAGTTTCTTCTGCGCCAATTGGAATTTGCAATGGTACAGGTTTGGCATAAAGCTTTTCTTTAATCTCTTTAACCACGTTAAAGAAATCAGCTCCAGCCCTGTCCATTTTATTAACAAAACCAATTCTTGGAACATTGTATTTATTTGCTTGTCTCCAAACTGTTTCAGATTGTGGTTCAACACCAGAAACTGCACAGAATAAAGCAACTGCTCCATCAAGAACACGCAAAGAACGTTCAACTTCTACTGTAAAGTCAACGTGACCAGGTGTGTCAATAATGTTAATTTCGTAAGTCTGCGTTTCTCCTGGAATTGGATCACCCTGAGTAGTAGGATAATTCCATTGTGTATGTGTAGCAGCAGAAGTAATTGTTATCCCTCTTTCTTGCTCTTGCACCATCCAGTCCATTGTTGCAGCACCTTCATGTACTTCACCAATTTTATGGGTTCTACCAGTATAATACAATACTCTTTCCGTTGTGGTAGTTTTACCAGCATCGATATGAGCCATGATACCGATATTTCTCAATATTCTTAAATCATTAGCCATTTTCTAGAATTTAAAGTGGGAGAATGCTTTGTTCGCTTCTGCCATTCTGTGAGTATCATCTTTTTTCTTCACTGCTGCTCCTTCACCTTTAGAGGCTGCAAGAATTTCAGCGGCAAGTTTATCAACCATTGTTTTCTCACCTCTTCTACGAGCATAAGTAATCAACCATTTGATACCCAATGACATTTTTCTCTCTGCTCTAACTTCCGTTGGCACTTGAAAATTTGCACCACCAACTCTACGGCTTTTCACCTCTACAGCTGGCATTACATTGTTAAGACCTCTTCTCCAAACTTCAAGACCACTCTCTCCAGTTTTTTTCTCCAAAAGATCGCAGGCATTATAGAATATATTGTATGCCAAGCTCTTCTTACCTTCGTACATTAGGTAGTTAACAAATTTTGTTACTAATGTATCCTTAAATTTAGGATCAGGTAATACGTATCTTTTTTTAGGTTTTGCTTTTCTCATTATCTATTTGACTTATTATTTTTTCTTCTTAGTAGCAACAGGAGCTTGACCTGGTTTTGGTCTTTTCGCACCATATTTAGATCTTGACTGAAGACGTCCTGAAACACCAGCAGTATCTAGGGCACCTCTTACGATGTGGTATCTTACCCCAGGTAAATCTTTAACTCTACCACCTCTAATTAGGACAATGGAGTGTTCTTGTAAGTTGTGACCTTCACCAGGGATGTAGGCATTCACTTCTTTTTGATTGGTAAGACGAACCCTTGCAACTTTACGCATTGCAGAGTTAGGCTTTTTCGGAGTAGTTGTATATACTCTCGTACATACTCCTCGTCTTTGTGGACAAGAATCTAAAGCTGGAGACTTTGACTTAGTAGTCAGCTTTGTTCTACCCTTTCTTACTAATTGATTGATAGTAGGCATTTATATAAAATATTTAACAAATTACTATTTTTTTTCCCCAAAAAGGACTGCAAAAATAGGAAAATGGATTTAAGGATACAAGTATTTAAGCATAAATAATTTACGCCTCTCCCATTGTACCTCCGAAATTCATCAGAATTTTTTGCGGTGCCTGTTCGTTTTTAATACTTCCGAAGTTTTCTTCATACTTCTGAATGTTTTCATTAAGAGCAGATAATAACCGTTTTGCATGTTCAGGAGTCAGAATGATCCTAGATTTCACCTTTGCTTTGGGTAAACCTGGAATCATTCTGATAAAATCTACTACAAATTCATTATGAGAGTGTCCAATCATCGCTAAATTGACATAATGCCCTTCTGCTACATCTTCCCCTAATTCAATATTAATTTGTTCTTGTTCTTCCTGAGCCATTTTATGTGCAAATTAGTCTTGTAACTCTTTTTTCTTTTGATGCGCTTCTTTCGATGCTACCAATGATTCTAATTCTTCTTTATTAGAGACAATGATGTCATTGTACTTTCTGATACCTGTACCTGCTGGAATTAAGTGACCAACAATTACATTTTCTTTAAGTCCTAATAAGAAATCTGATTTTCCTCTGATAGATGCTTCACTAAGTACTTTGGTTGTTTCTTGGAATGATGCCGCAGAAATAAAACTTTGTGTTCCTAATGATGCTTGAGTGATGCCTTGAAGTACCGGTCTTGAAACAGACGCTTGTGCATCTCTTACTTCAACCAATTTCATATCACGTCTTTTAAGGCTAGAATTTTCATCTCTAAGTCTTCTTGAAGAAACAATTTGACCTGGTTTTAAATTTTCTGATTCGCCCGATTCAAAGACTACTTTTTTATCAAGAATAGTATCATTTTCTAATCTAAATAAGAATTTGTGTACCATTTGACCTGGTAAGAATGAAGTATCTCCTGGCTCAATGATTTCCACTTTCTGCATCATTTGACTAACGATGGTTTCAATGTGTTTATCATTGATTTTTACCCCTTGTAAACGGTATACCTCTTGAATTTCATTTACCAAATATTCTTGTACTGCCGTTGGACCTTTAATCGCAAGAATATCAGAAGGCGTGATGGCACCATCAGACAATGGTTGACCAGCTCTAACGAAGTCATTGTCTTGCACAAGAATGTGTTTAGACAAAGGTACTAAGTATTTTTTCTTGATTTCATCTTTTGATTCTACATAGATTTCTCTATTACCACGTTTGATTCCACCGTAAGTAATTACTCCGTCAATCTCACTTACTACAGCAGGATTTGATGGATTACGTGCTTCAAATAACTCTGTAACACGTGGAAGACCTCCAGTAATATCTCTCGTTTTACCAACAGCTCTTGGTATTTTTACTAATATTTGACCCGCTTTAATTGCATCTCCATGGTCAACGATAATGTGTGCACCTACAGGTAAGCTGTACGCTTTCAAATCACCGTTTTTAGAAGAAATATTAATAGTTGGGTTTTTAGCTTTGTCTTTAGATTCCGTAACTACTTTTTCTCTGTGACCAGTTTGCTCATCGTATTCCTCTCTATAAGTAATACCATCTTCAACGGCTTCGAATTCAACTTTACCATCGAATTCAGAAAGAATTACAGCATTATAAGCATCCCAGTAACATAATTCATCTCCTTTTTTAACAATATCTCCTTCTTTTACTCTTAAAGAAGATCCGTAAGGAACATGGTTACTAATCAATACTTTTTTAGTCACTGGATCAATCACTTTAACTTCTCCAGATCTTCCCATTACCATACTCACTAATTCACCTTCTAAATTTGTAGAGGTTACAGACCTGATGTCTTCAAACTGTACTTCTCCGTCAAATTTAGCTTTATGATTAGCTTCTACTGCAATGTTAGACGCTGTACCACCCACGTGGAAAGTACGAAGTGTTAACTGTGTACCTGGCTCACCGATAGATTGTGCAGCAATAACACCTGCTGCTTCCCCTAACTGTACCATTTTGCCTGAAGCCAAGTTACGACCGTAACATTTGGCACAAACACCACGTCTTGTTTCGCAAGTCAACACAGAACGAATTTCTACAGATTCAATGCTTGATTCATCAATAATTTTAGCCACCACTTCTGTCACTTCTTCACCAGATTTGATGATTAATTGATCAGTAATTGGGTCGTAAACATCATGAACCGTTACACGTCCTAAAATTCTATCTGATAAAGATTCAACGATATCTTCATTGTCTTTTAAAGCACTTACATTAATACCTCTTAAAGTACCGCAATCTTGTTCGTTGATAACCACATCTTGTGCAACATCAACTAGTCTACGGGTTAAGTAACCAGCATCCGCTGTTTTAAGCGCTGTATCAGCCAAACCTTTACGAGCACCATGGGTAGAGATGAAGTATTCTAATACATCAAGTCCTTCTTTAAAGTTAGAAAGAATTGGGTTTTCGATAATCTCACCAACAGATCCTTGAAGATTTTTTTGTGGCTTAGCCATCAAACCTCTCATACCACCTAACTGACGAATTTGTTCTCTCGAACCCCTAGCGCCAGAGTGCATCATCATATAAATAGAGTTGAACCCTTGTTGATCGGCTTCTAACTGTACCATTAATGATTCTGTAATTTGAGAGTTGATACGCGTCCAGATATCAATTACTTGATTATAACGTTCGTTATCTGTAATAAGACCCATCAAATAGTTATTCAAGACATTTTCAACATCTTGTTTTGCTTGAATTACTAATCTAGCCTTAATTTCAGGAACCATGATATCATTAAGTCCCATTGATAAACCACCTTTAAATGCAGTTTGGAAACCTAATTCTTTGATATCATCCAAGAACTTAGCCGTTCTAGCCATACCCGTTTCTTTTTGGATATGAGAAATCAATTGCTGAAGTTTCTTTTTGGTCAATAATTCATCTAAATAGCCCACTTCTGCAGGTACGCATTGGTTAAACAATACACGACCAGCAACCGTTTCGATAATTTTAGTGACTAAATCACCATTTTCATCCTTAACTATTGTTCTGATTTTAATGAATGCATGTCTTGAAAGTTTCTTTTCATTTAATGCAATAATTACTTCTTCAAAACCATAGAAAGTTTGACCTTCCCCTAAAATCGGAAATTCAGGTGTTGTTCTTCTTCCTTTTGTTAGGTAATACAATCCTAAAACCATGTCTTGAGAAGGTACCGTAATTGGCGCTCCGTTGGCAGGGTTCAAGATATTGTGAGAAGCTAACATCAAAATTTGTGCTTCTAAAATTGCTTCATGTCCAAGTGGTACGTGTACGGCCATCTGGTCACCATCGAAATCGGCGTTGAATGCAGTACACACTAATGGGTGTAACTGAATTGCTTTTCCTTCAATCAATTTAGGTTGGAAAGCTTGTATACCAAGTCTGTGAAGCGTAGGCGCACGGTTAAGCATTACAGGGTGACCTTTCAATACGTTTTCAAGAATATCCCAAACTACAGGATCTTTTCTATCAACAATTTTCTTGGCAGACTTCACAGTCTTAACGATCCCCCTTTCAATTAATTTTCTAATGATAAACGGTTTGAATAACTCCGCCGCCATATCTTTAGGTAAACCACATTCGTGAAGTTTCAATTCTGGTCCTACTACAATTACAGAACGACCTGAATAATCAACCCTTTTACCCAATAAGTTTTGACGGAAACGACCTTGTTTACCTTTAAGCATATCACTTAAAGATTTCAATGCACGATTTCCTTCCGCTCTAACAGCATTTACTTTTCTTGAGTTATCAAAAAGAGAATCTACTGCCTCTTGAAGCATACGTTTTTCGTTACGTAAAATTACCTCAGGCGCTTTTATTTCTATCAATCTTTTTAGACGGTTATTTCTAATAATAACCCTTCTGTATAGATCATTTAAATCTGATGTTGCAAAACGTCCACCATCCAAAGGCACTAAAGGTCTTAATTCTGGAGGTATAACAGGTACCATTTTGATAATCATCCATTCAGGACGATTTTCAATACGAGAACGAGCTTCTCTGAACGCTTCTACAACTTTCAACCTTTTCAAAGCATCTGCTTTTCTTTGTTGAGAAGTATCGTTAGCGGCAGAGTGACGTAAACTATAAGATAAACCATCAAGGTCAATTCTGCTTAAAAGCATTTGAAGAGAATCAGCGCCCATTTTAGCAATGAACTTATTAGGATCATTGTCATCAAGCAATTGATTTTCTCTTGGTAATTTATCTAAAATATCAAGGTATTCGTCTTCAGTTAAGAAATCAAGATAATTGATTCCATCTTCTGCTTTCAAACCTGCTTGGATTACTACATATCTTTCATAATATATAATTTGATCCAATTTTTTTGTTGGTAAGCCTAGTAAATAACCTATTTTATTAGGTAAAGACCTAAAGTACCAGATATGAGCAACAGGAACTACCAGTTCGATATGGCCCATACGTTCGCGACGTACTTTCTTCTCTGTCACTTCAACCCCACAACGATCGCAAATAATGCCTTTATATCTAATTCTTTTGTATTTACCGCAATGGCATTCCCAATCTTTAACAGGCCCAAAAATTCTTTCACAGAACAAGCCACCCATTTCTGGTTTGTAGGTTCTGTAATTAATTGTTTCTGGTTGAGTTACCTCACCATGTGAGCTTTCAAGAATTGACTCAGGAGAAGCGAGACTAATCGTTACTTTAGAGAAATCTTGGTTAAGTTTTTTATTTTTTCTAAAAGCCATTTTCAATTATTTAGTGTAATAATTAGGATGTAACTAATTATTGGAAATAATATAAAGATACAGCGTGTACACGAATGTACACGCTATATAATAACTTAATCTAGTGTTATTTCTAATGCTAAACCTCTCAGTTCATGCACCAATACGTTGAACGATTCCGGAATATTTGGTTTTGGCATATTCTCTCCTTTAACAATTGCTTCGTACGCTTTGGCTCTACCAACTACGTCATCAGATTTCACTGTTAAAATTTCTTGCAGAATATGTGCAGCACCGAATGCTTCAAGTGCCCAAACCTCCATTTCACCAAAACGTTGTCCCCCGAATTGAGCTTTACCACCCAATGGTTGTTGCGTAATTAATGAATATGGCCCGATAGAACGTGCATGCATTTTATCATCTACTAAGTGACCTAGTTTCAGTACATAAATAACCCCAACAGTTACCGGTTGATCGAAACGATCTCCAGATAAACCATCATAAAGGTAAGTACGACCATTTTCAGGTAAGCCAGCTTCTTTTAATTCGTCAGCCACTTCTTTTTGAGATGCGCCATCAAATATTGGCGTAGAATATTTACGACCTAATTTTAAACCAGCCCATCCAAGAACTGTTTCATAAATTTGACCAATATTCATCCTTGAAGGTACACCAAGAGGGTTCAATACGATATCCATAGGCGTACCATCTTCTAAGAATGGCATGTCTTCATGTCTAACGATTTTAGCTACTACCCCTTTGTTACCGTGACGACCAGCCATTTTATCCCCAACTCTTAATTTACGTTTTTTAGCCACGTAAACTTTCGCTAGTTGAACAATACCTGCTGGTAATTCATCGCCAACTTCAAGAGTGAAGCGTTCTCTTTTGAATTTACCTGAAACTTCATTTCTGATTTTATTGTAGTTTTTAACCAAATTAACAATCAAAAGATTGATTGTCGCATCATTGGTACAACTGTCTAATAATAAATCAGTAATCAAGTTAACTTCTTCCGTCACATTATAATTACTCTCATCTCTGTAAGAGTTTTTATCTGGGAATAAAGAATCTTTGATATTTTTTCTAGTAAACTTAACGCCTTTAGAAAGTATTTCATCTCCAAATTTGTGTTTAATGCCTTGACAAGTTTTACCTTCTAACAGGGTAACAAACTTATCAACCATTCTATCACGAAGGTTAGTTAAATTTTTAGAATAGGTTTCTTTAAGAGTATCAACCTGACGTTTTGATTTAGCCCTTAAATCTTTATCCTTTTTAGGACGAGAGAAAAGTTTAGTATCAATTACGACACCTTTTAATGATGGAGGAGCTTTCATCGAAGCATCTTTCACATCACCCGCTTTATCACCAAAGATAGCTCTTAAAAGTTTTTCTTCAGGAGTTGGATCACTTTCACCTTTAGGCGTAATTTTACCAATTAAAATATCTCCTTCTTTTACTTCAGCACCAATTCTGATGATACCATTTTCGTCAAGATTTTTAACTGCTTCTTCACTTACATTAGGAATTTCAGAAGTCAATTCTTCTTCACCACGTTTGGTATCACGAACTTCAAGTTCGAATTCTTCAATGTGGATAGAAGTAAAGATATCTTGGCTTACTACTTTTTCAGAGATAACAATCGCATCTTCAAAATTGTATCCTTGCCAAGGCATGAAGGCTACTTGCATATTTCTACCCAAAGCCAATTCGCCTTGATTAGTTGCAAAACCTTCTACTAATGGTTGTCCCTTAATAACTCTTTCGCCTTTAAGAACGATAGGTTTTAAGTTAACGCAAGTATCTTGGTTGGTTCTTCTGAATTTAATTAATTCGTAAGGGATAGAATCGCTTTCGAAGCTAATTAATCTTTCATTGTCAGTTCTATCGTATTTAACAATAATTTTATTAGAGTCAACATATTCGATTTCACCATCACCTTCCGCAACGATTAATGTTCTAGAATCAAGAGCAACTCTTTGTTCTAAACCAGTACCCACAATAGGCGCTTCAGGTCTTAACAAAGGCACCGCTTGACGTTGCATGTTCGATCCCATCAAAGCACGGTTGGCATCATCATGTTCCAAGAAAGGAATAAGAGAAGCCGCAACAGATACAATTTGATTAGGAGCAACATCCATATAAGTTACCTTTTCAGGTTCTACTACAGGGAAATCACCTTCAAATCTACTTTTGATTTTATCAGAGTAGAATTTACCTTCTTCATCATGGTGAGCATTCGCTTGAGCGATATAGTTATTGTCTTCTTCTTCAGCAGACATATATACTAAACCATCATTCACGGCAACTTTACCATCTTTTACTTTACGGTAAGGTGTTTCAATGAATCCCATTCTGTTTACTTTTGCGTGAACGCAAAGCGAAGAAATAAGACCAATGTTAGGACCTTCAGGAGTTTCAATCGTACAAAGACGACCATAATGTGTATAGTGAACATCACGTACCTCAAAACCAGCACGCTCTCTTGAAAGACCACCTGGACCTAAAGCTGACATTCTTCTTTTGTGCGTTATCTCCGCCAATGGATTGGTTTGATCCATAAATTGAGACAACTGATTGGTTCCAAAGAAAGAATTGATAACAGAAGAAAGCGTTCTTGCGTTGATCAAATCAACCGGTTTGAAATCTTCATTATCACGAACATTCATTCTTTCTTTGATAGTTCTTGCCATACGAGCAAGACCAACACCAAATTGAGAATACAATTGTTCTCCAACAGTTCTTACTCTTCTATTGCTTAAGTGATCTATATCATCGACCACTGCTTTAGAGTTGATCAAACCGATAAGGTACTTCACAATAGAAACGATATCTTCATTTGTCAATACCCTTACATCAGATGAAAGAGAAAGAGACAATTTTTTATTAATTCTATAACGGCCTACTTCACCTAAGTCATAACGTTTATCACTAAAGAATAAGTTATGAATGATGTCACGAGCAGTTTGTTCGTCAGGCGCTTCAGAGTTTCTAAGTTGACGATAGATTTGTTCTACCGCTTCTTTTTCAGAATTAGAATTATCTTTTTGTAAAGTGTTATAAATAATAGAGAAATCAGCAATGTTTACATCTTCTCTATGAAGAATAACAGATTTAGAACCTGAGTCTAAAATTGTTTCAAGATCCTCTTCACGAATCACAGAATCGCGTTCCAATAAAATTTCATTTCTATCAATAGAAACAACTTCACCAGTATCTTCATCCACGAAATCTTCCGTCCAAGATCTAAGAACCCTAGCGGCTAATCTTCTACCAACAATTTTTTTAAGAACAGGTTTAGTGGCACTTACTTCTTCAGAAAGCTCAAATAAATCAAGAATATCTTTATCAGTACCATAACCGATTGCTCTTAAAAGCGTAGTTACTGGAAATTTCTTTTTACGGTCAATGTATGCAAACATGACATTGTTCACATCCGTAGCAAATTCAATCCAAGACCCTTTGAAAGGGATAATTCTTGCAGAATATAACTTTGTACCGTTTGTATGTTTGCTTTGCGCAAAGAATACCCCTGGAGAACGGTGTAATTGAGAAACAATAACCCTTTCAGCGCCATTGATTACAAAAGACCCCCTTTCAGTCATGTAAGGGATATTACCCAAAAACACTTCTTGTTCTATGGTTACAAAATCCTCATTGTCATCGTCATTACAAGACAATTTCAATTTAGCTTTCAAAGGCACAGAATACGTCAAACCCCTATCGATAGATTCATCAACAGAATATTTAGGCGGATCGATGTGGTAATCGATAAATTCCAAAACGAAATTTTCTCTTGAATCAGAGATTGGGAAGTTTTCTGCGAATACTTTGTATAAGCCTTCCTTGCTTCTATTTTCAGCGGGAGTTTCTAATTGGAAAAAATCTTTGAAAGACTGAATTTGTACATCCAAGAAATCAGGATACTCGATCACAGATTTGATAGATGCAAAGCTTTTTCTTTTAGTTTTAATAAGGTTAGCCAAAGTTGTATACGATTAGGTTAAACCAAACAATATCCCTGATAATGAGGCAAGTATAAAACTGCGTGCATAAACAGGAAAAGACCTGACTTTTACAAGTCAGGCCTTAATATCGAGAATGAAAATAAAATAAATTATTTTACTTCTACTTCAGCGCCAGCTTCTTCAAGTTGTTTTTTAAGAGCTTCTGCTTCGTCTTTAGCAACACCTTCTTTAAGAGGTTTAGGAGCGCCATCTACTAAATCTTTAGCTTCTTTTAAGCCAAGACCAGTTAAGTCTTTCACTAATTTAACTACTGCAAGTTTGTTTGCACCAGCTGCTTTAAGAATAACATCGAAAGAAGTTTTTTCTGCTGGAGCTTCTGCGCCACCACCTGAAACTACTACTGCTGCAGCTGCTGCTGCTGGTTCGATACCATACTCATCTTTTAAGATTGCTGCAAGTTCGTTTACTTCTTTAACTGTAAGGTTTACTAACTGTTCTGCGAACGCTTTAAGATCTGCCATTTTTATTAATTTTAATTAAGTTATTACTAATTTTGAGATACTATTTTTCTGAAAGTGTTTTAAGGATTCCTGCCAAAGTGTTAGGTGCGCTTTTAAGAGCAGAGATAACATTTTTAGCTGGAGATTGAAGTAAGGCAATGATATCACCCACAAGCTCTTCTTTAGATTTAAGTTTAGTAAGTGCATCAAGATTTTCATCTCCAATGTAAATACATGAATCAATAGAAGCGGCTTTAAGCAAAGGTTTTTTACCTGCTTTACCTCTGAATTCTTTAAGAACTTCGGCGGGAAGCTTACCTGATTCTTTCGAAAAGATAATTCCAGAAAAACCTTTAAGAACACCATTATTAAAAGAGGAATAATCCGCATCAAGCGTATCAAGCGCTTTTCTAATAAGGGTATTTTTGATTACTTTATATTCTACACCTTTTTGGAAACAAATTCTTCTGAAATTGTTTACTTGTTCAACAGATAATGATGATGAATCTGTGATGTAGAAATGATTATGTGCTGCAAATTGAAGTTTTAAATCTTCAATTATGCTACTTTTTTCTTCTCTCGTCATGATTATATACCAGATACAGTGTTTTTATCTATAACTACACTCGGGCTCATGGTACTTGACAAGTGAATCGTCTTGAAATAGGTACCTTTAGCTGAAGATGGTTTTAACTTGCTCAATACATGAATAAGTTCTTGCGCATTTTCCAACAATTGTTGTGGAGTAAAAGAAACTTTACCAACACTTGCGTGAATGATACCTGTTTTATCTACTTTAAAATCAATTTTACCGAGTTTTACTTCCTTCACTGCTTTTGCAACATCTAATGTTACAGTACCAGATTTAGGATTAGGCATTAGGTTTCTTGGACCTAAAATTCTACCTAGCTTACCAACTTTTGCCATTACAGTAGGCATAGTGATAATCACATCTACATCAGTCCAACCAGCTTCAATTTTTGAAATATAGTCGTCGAGACCTACATGTTCTGCACCAGCGTCTTTCGCTTCCTGAGCTTTATCAGGCGTACAAAGTACCAACACTCTCATGTTTTTACCTGTACCGTGAGGTAATGTGGCAACGCCTCTCACCATTTGATCCGCTTTTTTAGGATCAACACCAAGACGTACATCAATATCTACTGAAGCGTCAAATTTGGTGAACGTGATGTTTTTTAGTATTCCAGCGGCGTCTACTAGAGAATACTCTTGTGTGCTATCGTATTTTGATAAAGCTTCTTTTTGCTTTTTTGTCAACTTAGCCATTATATCATAAATTTAATTTTGCCACGGCGCTGTGCCAGTAACAGTGATACCCATACTTCTTGCAGTACCTGCAACCATACTCATTGCTGAATCCAATGTAAATGCATTTAAATCTGGCATTTTGATTTCAGCGATTGTTTGAATTTGATCCCAAGTTACTGAAGCAATTTTATTACGGTTTGGCTGAGCCGAACCTGATTGCTTTTTAACGGCATCCAATAATAAAATTGGTGCTGGAGGGGTTTTAATAACAAAGTCGAACGACTTGTCAGAATAAACAGTAATTACCACTGGTAATACTGTACCCATTTTATCTTGGGTTCTCGCATTGAACTGCTTACAGAACTCCATAATGTTCAGACCCTTGCTACCAAGTGCCGGACCGATCGGAGGTGATGGATTAGCTTGTCCACCTTTTACCTGTAGCTTTACATAACCTGTAATCTCTTTAGCCATTTTGCTACAATTGTTTTTCTACTTGCATATAATTCAACTCAACAGGGGTATTTCTACCAAAGATTTTCACCATCACGTTAAGCTTTTTCTTTTCTTCGAACACTTCTTCAACAGTACCTGTAAAACCGTTGAATGGACCGTCCATTACTTTTACTAATTCTCCAATGATAAATTGGGTATCAACTCTAGTATCGTCTTCTTCAATTTCATCTACTTTGCCCAAAATTCTGTTTACTTCAGATTGACGAAGTGGTACAGGTATTTTAGACGTTGCTCCTTCACTCAAGAAACCCAACACACCAGGAATACTGGTAATGACGTGTTTAGCTTCTCCATGAGAAAGATCTGCTGAAATTAAAATATAGCCAGGGAAGAAATTCCTTTCTCTGACCTTTTTCTTTCCATTCCTCATTTGATACACCTTTTCCATTGGGATCAAAATTTGAGGAATAAAATCATTCAAGTTTTGCCTAATGATCTCGTTTTCAAGGTACATTTTTACCTTTTTTTCTTGACCACTTACAGCCCTAACTACATACCATTTATGTTCACTCATAAGGACTTGCTTGTTTAAAATGATTGGTAAAGCAAACTGCTTGCTCTATCAAACACTACATCAATGAAGAAAACAACCAAAGCGAAAATCAATGAAGCGATCAACACCAATACTGAACTCGATTGTAACTCAGCATAAGTTGGCCAAGTAACCTTGTTTAATATTTCGTCATACGACTCTTCAATGTACTGTCTAACTTTATTCATTGTAAATGTCTTGAAAAGTTTAATGTCTTCGCACGGGTGGAGAGATTCGAACTCCCATCAGCGGTTTTGGAGACCGACATTCTACCCTTGAACTACACCCGTAATTTTGAAGTCGTCTAAAAAACGGACTACAAACTTACGTAATTATATATTGATAAAAAAGCGAACTTGAAAATAAATTCAAGTTCGCTTCAATTATAATACAAAACCGATTACTCTATAATCTCAGTTACCTGACCAGCACCTACTGTTCTACCACCTTCACGGATAGCGAAACGTAAACCTTTGTCCATTGCAACTTTGTTAATTAAGTTAACTTCAACAGAAATATTGTCACCTGGCATTACCATTTCAACTGATTCTGGAAGAATAATTTCTCCTGTAACATCAGTTGTTCTTAAATAGAACTGAGGTCTGTATTTGTTAAAGAATGGTGTATGACGTCCACCTTCTTCTTTTGAAAGTACGTAAACTTCCGCTTTGAATTTAGTGTGAGGTTTAACAGAACCTGGTTTACAGATTACCATACCTCTTTTGATTTGTTCTTTATCGATACCTCTCAAAAGTAAACCAACGTTATCGCCAGCTTCACCTCTATCAAGAATTTTACGGAACATTTCAACACCAGTTACTACTGATTTCAATCCTTCAGCACCCATACCTAAGATATCAACTGCTTCACCAGAGTTAATGATACCACTTTCAATTCTACCTGTAGCCACAGTACCACGACCTGTGATCGAGAATACATCTTCTACTGGCATCAAGAATGGTTTATCAGTAGCACGAGGAGGAATTGGAATCCAACTATCTACCGCATCCATTAACGCTTCAATAGTAGCAACCCATTTAGGATCTCCGTTCAAACCACCTAGCGCTGAACCTTGAATTACTGGAATATTATCACCATCAAAACCATAGAATGATAATAATTCTCTGATTTCCATTTCAACTAATTCTAATAATTCTGGATCATCAACCATATCCACTTTATTCATGAATACTACTAGTTGAGGAACACCAACCTGACGAGCTAAAAGTATGTGCTCACGAGTTTGAGGCATTGGACCATCAGTAGAAGCTACTACTAGAATAGCACCATCCATTTGAGCAGCACCTGTAACCATGTTTTTCACATAATCCGCGTGACCAGGACAGTCAACGTGCGCATAGTGACGATTTTCAGTTGCATATTCAACGTGTGAAGTATTGATGGTAATACCTCTTTCTTTCTCTTCAGGAGCATTGTCAATTGAAGAGAAGTCTCTCATTGCTGCTAGACCTTTACCTGCAAGTACTTTAGTAATTGCAGCTGTTAATGTTGTTTTACCGTGATCGACGTGACCAATTGTTCCGATATTAACGTGTGGTTTCGAGCGGTCAAAATTTTCTTTAGCCATGATTAAGAATACTTAGAAATTGTTAATTGTTAGTTTTTACTTTTATATAGAATTGCGTAAAAATTTCAAGCGTGAGCCAATGACGGGATTTGAACCCGTGACCCCTTCCTTACCAAGGAAGTACTCTACCACTGAGCTACACCGGCTTAAAATTCAAAAGTTTATAGCCATATCATTCCCGTATAAACGAAATTAATATAGCTATAAACTAATCTACACAATGAGCGGGAGACGCGGTTCGAACGCGCGACCTATAGCTTGGAAGGCTATCGCTCTACCAGCTGAGCTACTCCCGCTTAAATATGGTGGGGCGAGAAAGATTCGAACTTTCGAAGTCATAAGACAGCAGATTTACAGTCTGCCCCATTTGGCCGCTCTGGAATCACCCCATTTGCATATTTGCTTTTCCAAAAAACTTAACTTTGTTTCGTTTTTTGGAGGTACAAATGTAGCTATTTAATTCATTCAGACAAACAATTGTGCAATTATTTTTTAATATTTTTTTTGAAGCGTATTGAATTAAATAAAAAGTTATTTTAGCACTTGATTTTCAAGATTAAACAATTCATTCAACACATCAATCAAGGTATCTGCCTCTCCTCTTTTGCAAGCGGCTTTCAATTGCAACACTGGCAATTTGATAATCTTTTGCATCATATTCCGCGTAATTTGATCAATCATTTTCGATTCTTGCACATTCAATTGTTTGGCAAATCGAGACAATTCTTCTGTACGAATTTGCTCTAAGGCACTTTTCAGCTTCTGAATTGTGGGTGAAACCACCATTTCTTGATTCCATTGGGAGAATTCTTGCATTGATTCTTCAATTAATCTTTCTACATCTGGTACTGATTCAACTCTCATTTGTAGTGCCTCGTTTGCCGTATTTCGTATTTGATCAATGTTATACAAAAGTACACCAGGAATTTGTTCTACGGCATTGTCAATGCTTCTTGGTACAGATAAATCAATCAGGTATTTATGAGATAAAATATTTAAGGCAAATAATTTATCTTTCGTAATGATCGGTTCTGGCAGTACTACAGAACAAATGATGACATCAAAATTAATTAACTGATCCCATAATTGGTCAAATGGCAATACATTTACTTTGCATTCTTCCGCTAAAACTTGCGCTCGTGCTAAAGTTCTATTACAAAGTGTAATGTTTTCTATTTTTGAAGCGGCAAGATTTCTACAAACATCAGCGCCAATTTCTCCTAAACCTAATACCAATACGCTTACCCCTGTTTTATCAGCGACCAAACGTTCGACCAATTCTACGGTAGCATAAGATACCGAAGCGGCACCATCTCTAAAACTAGTTTCTTGTACAACTCTTTTATTGGTAAAAAAAATGGTATGGAGTAATCGATGTAAAAATGGCCCTGCTAAATTTGCATCTGCTGACCATTGGTAGGCTTGCTTTACTTGACTTGTAATTTGTAAATCACCTACAACTTGCGATTCTAATCCTACCGCAACTCTAAATAAATGTTCAATTGCTTCGTTCTGATTATTAATTGGTGTAAAATAAGGAATATAATTTTCAGCATTTGAAATACCTTTATGAACACAAAGTAATTTAATAAGCGAAACAGACAAATCTTCCCCGGCAGAATAATACATTTCTGTTCGGTTACAAGTAGAAATTATAAGTAAATCAGATACGTCAAAAATATCCCTCACTGTAGCAAGCAAGGTTTTACATTGCTCTTCAGTGAGCGCCAATAATTCACGAACACTCAAAGGTGCCGTTTTATAAGAAAGCGCTATGGATCTGAAATTATATATCATCTTTACTAAGAAGACGCAAATTTAGCTTATATTTAAAAAATAATGAATATGATATTTATCAGTTCTTTCTATTTATAATGATTACAAATAATGTTGCTACTAAAAAATAAATCGGCTTTAAAAGTGATCTTATTGATCTTCTCCATTGTAATAGCCTCATCATCTTTGTATTACACAGAAATGTTAGTAAAGAAATTGGCAAAAAGAGAAGAAAAAATGATTGATTTGTATGCCAAAGGGTTGAAATTTATTGTAAGTCCAGACAATAATGGTAACATATCTTTTTTATTTAATGAAATAATTGAAGCCAATAATTCGATTCCGGTTATCTTAACCGATGACAAACACCATCCTATTAGTTCAAAAAACATAGACCTGCCTGAAAAAATATCAGAAAAGCAATCGTATAAGATCTTGTCAAAAGAATTGGTCGACATGCAAGCGCAACATGAACCAATATTGGTAGAATACCCTGAATTAGGGATTAGAAATTATATCTATTATAGAAACTCCTACTTATTGACACAATTACTCTACTATCCATACCTGCAATTGGCAGTCGTCTCATTTTTTGGGTTTATTGCTTACTTGGCTTTTAGCTATGCCAGAACAGCCGAGCAAAACAGGGTATGGGTTGGTTTAGCCAAAGAAACAGCACATCAACTTGGTACACCTATATCCTCATTAATGGCATGGGTAGAAATATTTAAGGCAACCCCTGCATTTGCAGAACATAGTATTGTGGATGAATTAGACAAGGATATCAAAAGATTAGAAATCGTCACTTCACGATTTTCAAATATTGGTTCAACCCCAAAACTAAAAAATGAAAATATATATGAAACCATCAAAGAAGGAATTGACTATTTACAATTAAGGGTGTCGAACAAAATAAAACTAAGTGTGAGTACCAACCTGAATGAAGATTTCAATTTACCAATTAACAAACCATTATTTGGTTGGATTATTGAAAACCTGGTTAAAAATGCAGTCGACGCGATGCATAACGAAGGTAAAATACATGTATTAATTAGTCAAGAACAGGTCAATAAGATTATAATTGAAGTAAGCGATACGGGCAAAGGCATGACTAAAAAACAAGCAGAACAAGCATTTGTGCCAGGTTTCACAACCAAACAAAGAGGATGGGGATTAGGATTAACCTTGGTAAAAAGAATTGTGGAAGAATACCATGGAGGCAAAATAAAAATTAAAACTACAGAAGTAGAAAAAGGGACAACCTTTAGAATTGAAATGCTGAGTAGGGAAAACATCAAAGACTAATATTGGGTTTTGTGCAAATAAATTAGTGTAAGCCTTGGGTGCCGGTAAATACTAA
>JBIKPL010000367.1:0-3480 GCA_044357485.1 Cytophagales bacterium | reverse complement strand
GTTTATTATCTAAACAGAAAATTGGAAAGAGTAATTATTATGTTAACACCGCTTTGGTTAATTTATTTTCAAAGGATTACACTTTAAAATAAAAATGCATATAAAAAAGTGACATTTTCTATATATATAAAATTTTCATGTATAAGAAATGACACTTTTCTATATATGAAAAATTGATATGTATAGAAAATGTACATTTAAGATACATGAACTTATAGTTTGAAATTTAAATTTGATAACATATTGTCATTGATATCATCAATTTGTGAGTTGGTTTTTAAACTATGTAAGTATTTTTCAGTAGTGATTAATTGAGCGTGACCTAAGGCTTGGCTAATTAAATATGTATGGACACCCATATTGAGCAATAAGGAAGCGTAAGTATGACGACTTAAATGGCTATTTATATTTGTTTCGATTTGAGTTGCTTTTTGTAAGAGTTTGAGTTCACGACTATAAGAACTGCTTTCTTTCATAATGTTTTTATATTCTTCTTTTGTAGGATTTGATTTGTTCGTAATTGGGAAATCAAGAAAATCAAAAATGTACATATTTTTAAACAGTTTGTGTTTGGATATTAAATCTATGTTGTTTTGATATGAAACAATGATTTGTTTGTATTTTCTATCTATTTTATTTAGACAATCAATAGTACTTTCGTCTAAAATTTGATTTTTATCAATTAAATCATAGCCACTTTCGAATCCTTCATTTTTCAATTTGGCATTTCGTTCAATAATTAGTTTTTCTAAATCAGTTTCAATTTTGATTATATCCACGAATTTTAAGTCAAATTTAGTGTATAAATTTTTAGCTTCATCTATTAGTATCTTATAAAGCAAGTCATTTATCTTAAATGTGATTTCTTTGTCTGTTTTAAACATTTTATAAACGAAATTTTCTCCTTTAATTTCTCCCCACTTAAGCATGATTAAGTCACTAACTCGCATCCCCTGTGCAAATATTTGAAATAGAAATTTACTTCTTCTTCTATAATTTAGGTCTGTTTTATCAATTTTGCACGTGATAATTTTTCGAACTTCTTCTTCGTTTAAAATGTGACGATTTATTGGTGTGTTTTTAAAGGTTATTGTACTGAATGGGGGCTTTTTAGTTAAAATATACCTATCGTCCTTTATGGCTTGATTATATACTTGTTTAATTAATTTAAGATAATGATTTGAAGTATTATTACTTAGCTTTCCTTTTCCTTCAAAGTATGACTGTAGCTTCCTAATAAAAGTAGAGTCTATATCGTTAAAGGTAATTTCTGACTGATATGATTTTAATTTTTTTAATACATTTTGATATTTAAACAATGAGCCGAAATTATTTTTAAGATTGTTGAACTCAATGAAATAATCTATAAATGATTCATTGTTAGTTTTTAAATTGTTAAATTTATTTAGTTCAATTAATTTTTCGGCAATTAATTGATTTATTGAAATGTAGTCTACAACAGTGTTTTTTTTTATTTTTTTCTTATCATTATCCCACAGTTTAGTATTAATTTTTATTTTCAAAGATGTATATGTCTTTTTTCTGTTTTCAATGCACAAAATGTAAATGATGCCATAGTCAGCATCTTTATCTACTTTAAGTATTGGTGTGTAGGATTTCATTATTATAATTTAAACAGTAGAACAAACGGTAGAACAAATATAGTGAAAAATGTGAATGTATTATGTGGATATTATAAAATATTTTTCATGAAAAACTTAGTTTAATTACCTAATATTTAAACACTTAATTTTAATATTTACAATTGATTGATAGGCGATAAAGTTGAAATTTAGTTGTGAAATAGAATAGATGTTTCCTAAACATTAGATATGAGTTCGATTCTCGTCGAGACCACCAATGAAAAAACCACTTTAGTCGTGAGATTGGAGTGGTTTTTTGTTTGTTAAAGCTTTTAAATTCGCCATTTTAGGCACTTTTTATAAAATTTCCCTAAAAACTCAATAGTTTGTTGATTTCATTTCAAACACTATTTTTGTTTAAATGAATATAAAATTGTCAGCCTAATTGTCAGCCTCAAAAGTAGTCTAAGATGAAAAATTCTATTTCAATAAAAGTAGATCTCCAGAAAAACAAACCAAATTCTAAAGGAGAATATCAAATATATATTTATTTGAATGCGACAATTAATTCAACACGAATTAGAAAACAACTTTATACAGGCTACAATGTTTTACCAGAATATTGGGATAATTTAAAAGGATAAGTTAAAAATATTGTTGGCGCTGATTTAGTAAATTCGACTATTTCGACTATGCTTGCTAAATTTTATAAAATCAAAGTTGGACTTGAATTACAAAATAAGGTTTGTGATCCAATAATGATTTTAGAAATTTATAATAATGAAAATTTTGAAGCTGAATCAAGCGATTATTTAGCTTTCGCTAAAAAACGGCTCTTGAGGAGATAAGAAAAGATTTTGCTCCTACATATTATAGAAGCATGTCGTTTTATCTTAACGAATTAAGTGCTTATTGTAATGGAAAGTTATTGTTTGATGAGATAACACCCGGATTTTTGAATAAGTATAGGTATTACTTAGAACATGATTGTAATAATAAAAAGAACAGTATTTATCAGAAACTGTCAACTATGCGACGGTTTGTTAATGATGCAATCAATTTGGAATTAACCCAAAATTACGCTTTTAAAAAGTTCTCCATTAAAATTGATGAAGTTGAAAAAGAGTTTCTTGATTTAAGTGAAATTAAAAAGCTGCATGATTTTTATGATAGCTCCACTTGTACAGAAAGGTTAAAAGTGACACTGCACTATTTTTTATTGTCATGTTACACCGGATTGCGATTATCAGACATACGAAGAGTTGATAAAAATGCGATTGTGAATAATGCCATTTTGTTGAAGACTCAAAAAACGGGTAAACAAGTTAGAATTCCATTAAATAATTCAGCACTGAAGTTGTTGGATTTTGATTTGGAAGGATTAAAACTATTTGAAAGAACAATAAAGGAAAGCAGTTATAAGATTTCAATTGATTTGAATGATGCTCTTGAAAAAGTTAAAATTAAAAAGAAAATAACTTTTCATACTTCTCGTCATTCTTTTGCGATTAACTCTTTGGTCTTGGGTATTCCAATTGAAGTGGTATCAAAAATATTAGGTCATGCAGATTTGAAAACAACTCAAATTTACGCTAAAGTGGTTGACAGTTTAACAAACAGAGAAATGGAAAAATGGAATAATATTTAAGTTATCTCCTTCTTATTTTTGATATAATCTCATAAAGTGAATAGATATCCAATTGGTGCCAATGATACTTGCAATTATTTGAACCAATGTTTGGGGCTGAAGTAAAAGGTGTCGTGTCTATTTTTTGGTTCATTTAGTAATCATTTTGATGACATTTTGTTCATAATAAACACTAAAAAATATTTCTTTTTAAATTTATACAAGTGGTTACACTTCTATTTAGGGGTTGCTGAAAAATAGTTTATTTTT
>JBIKPL010000085.1:0-9469 GCA_044357485.1 Cytophagales bacterium | reverse complement strand
GCTATGATTTGACCACAAGAAAAATAGCGAGTGCCGATCACGCGACCGAAGGGAACGCCCTACGAAATGAATAGCTTATCTATGCTATTTAAATCAAACTATTGCAGGACTTTAATCAAATACCCTTGCATTTAAACGGTTAAAGCAATAGCTTAAATCTCTAAAAATCAATAAATAAACTGTTTTTCAGCAGCCCCTATTTAACATACATTAAATTCAAAGCCATATTGAGATTTTATCAAGCCCTAATTTAGCTTAATTTACCTTGCCATGTTTGGTAGCTATGGTAGTCTGCTAAATTGATCTCATTTTCAAAAATGCCAAATACCGCAGCTCCAGAACCACTCATACTCGCATATAAAGCTCCTTTTTGATAGAGTTCTTTTTTGATGTTGCCAACGATAGGATGTTTGCTAAATACCACATCTTCAAAATCATTTTTAAGTTCTTTTTGCCATAAATCAAACCTGAGTTTTTCTAAAGCTTCCTTGTTAATGATGGCAGGAGATGGTTGTACGCCTGCATAGGCTTCCGCTGTAGAAACATGTACGTCAGGATAAATCACCACAATGGTATAGGCCGATAAATCAACATGAATGGGACTGAATTCGTCTCCTTTGCCATTGGCCAATACCGGTTTGTTTTCAATAAAAAAAGCACAATCGGCCCCAAGTAAGGACGCATACGACTGTAAGGTTAAGGTATTTAATTGCAGGTTAAAAATAGCGTTCAGTGCTTTTAAGGTATAAGCAGCATCAGACGACCCGCCTCCTAAACCAGCACCCATAGGGATGATTTTGTGTAAATGAATATGCACCGGTGAAATATGATGTTTAGCAACCATGAGTTGGTAAGCTTTTGTACATAAATTGTTTTCTGGTGCACCCGCAATGGTCAATCCTGAACTGGTAAATTGGTATTCACTTGCCTCCATAATTTCTAAGGCATCTTGCCATCCTATAGGGTAAAAAACGGTTTCAATATTATGGTAATGATCAGGTCTTTTGGAGATGATATTTAAACCAAGATTGATTTTAGCATTTGGAAATACAATCATGTTGGATGTTTTTATTGGAGTAATCCGTTGGTGAAATCGTGTAATGTTTAGTGTGCCTCAACGTGAAATGTTTTGATTACCCTTGCAGGATTGCCAGCGATAATACAATGCCCTTGGGGAAAGCTTTTGGTGACTACTGCATTGGCACCTACAATGGTATGGTTGCCCAATTCCACTTCGGGTAAGATAACAGCACCCATCCCAATCCAACAATCTTTTCCAATGATAATGGGTTTGTTTACAGTGAATTGTGTGTTGTTGTAAATGTCATGATTCGAAGAAATTAAGCCCACATTGGGCCCTATATTGGTGTTGTCGCCTATGTTGATGCCATTCCTGGCTTGGATATAATTACCCATGGAATCGCCTGGATATACATTGAGGCCTCGTTTTATATTTTCTGGGAATACAATGGTGCTCGTATGGTGTATCGCCCAAGTTACGTTGGCATTTTGCCTCGCTAATTTTCGAAAAATAAAATCCAAGAGATAAAAACTAAGTCCCATCTCTTTCCTAAGCCTAAAAATAGCGATTATCAAATTTTTCATACTTCCTATTTTGTCAAATATACAATTGATAACGAATTCATACAACAAACTTTTATTTTTAAAGACAAAAGTACAGGCAAAGAAATGTATATGCTCCTCAGGATATAATTGTGCTTTGTTTGAAAATCCATAAACTAAGCTTAAATTAGTAGCCTAATTAACTAGGTTTGAAATATTTTAGCTACATATTCATTTGCCTCAGCTTATTTTCTACTGCATTGTTTTCCCAAAACAAAAATGTATTAGAAGATTTAGATTATAACCATGAATATACTTTTGGTTTTAATTGGAATACCAATGGCGATGTGTTGGGAGGAATTAGCTTTAAATATGCTAAACGAAGAAATGCCAATAGATTTGATGCTTTTTGTGTAGAGATTGTGAATGTTAAACATCCCAATGAAATAAAGATTTCACACGACTCTACCGTAAACCAATTTGTGTTTGAAAAACAAAATTATTTGTTTGTGGTTCGTCCTCAATATGGAAGAGAGATTGTGTTGTTTAGGAAAGATAACAGTGAAGGCGTACAAATGAATATCATGTTTGCTGGCGGTCCTTCTTTTGGCATCGAAAAACCGTATTATCTATATTACGGCAACAGTGCTTCCGATTATGTTTCTCGTCCTTATGATCCCATTCAAACCAAATATTTTACAAAAACCTATGGCAGTGCTGGTTTCTTTGAAGGATTTTCAAAATCGAATGTAGTGTTAGGGTTAAATGCAAAAGTATCTTGTTTGTTTGAATTTGGGGCATTTAAAAATAATTTAACGGGTGCGGAGCTTGGCTTTTTAGCGGAAGCTTTTGCAAGAAAAATCATTATTTTACCCAAAGAAAATAATCGAAGTGTGTATTTTTCTGCTTTTTTGAATGTGTATTTTGGGGCAAGGGAGTAACCTGCATTTTAAATTCTTATGCTTTAAAACTTTTAACACTTTAAGGGGTAATTTTACGCTTTTATTTTTAAGTTTGTAACCCAAATATTTCAGCCCATGATAGAACTACCTGTATTGCCTACCGAACCTAATGGACGCGTGAAACGACCTGATTGGTTGAGAGTTAAGCTTCCCATTGGACCCGAATATGCGAAAGTAAGAAAGCTGGTCGATGAGCATAAACTGCATACCATTTGTGAAAGTGGCAATTGTCCTAATATGGGGGAATGCTGGGGAGAAGGAACGGCCACTTTTATGATTCTTGGCAATGTTTGTACCCGAAGCTGTACTTTTTGTGCCGTGTCTACTGGTCGTCCTCCTGAATACGATACCGATGAACCACGCAGGGTGGCAGAAGCGGTACATTTAATGAAAGTAAAACATGCGGTGATTACTTCTGTAAATCGCGATGAATTAAAAGACAAGGGGGCGGAGATTTGGTACCAGACGGTTGTCGAAGTTAAAAAATTGTCTCCTTATACCACCATAGAAACGTTAATTCCTGATGTTCAAAATCGTTGGGAAGCCTTGTATCGCATGATTGATGCCGGTCAAGAAGTTGTTTCTCATAATATGGAAACCGTAAAACGTTTGTATAGAAGGGTTAGGCCTCAAGCTAAATACGAAAGAAGTTTAGAACAAATCAGACTCACCAAAGCCTACGGGAAAAGAACAAAGTCGGGGATTATGCTCGGGCTAGGCGAAACCCAAGACGACGTGTTTGAAGCCATGGATGATTTAGCCAACAATGGTTTAGATATTTTAACCTTAGGACAATATTTACAACCTACTAAAATGCACCACGAAGTACTTGAATTTATTCATCCCGATACTTTTGCGATGTATAGAGAAGAGGGTTTACGAAGAGGGTTAAAATACGTAGAATCGGGTCCATTGGTAAGGTCTTCTTACCATTCAGAAAGACATGTAAACGTTTAAATAAGTGTTGAGTTATGAGTGTTGAGTTTTTAGTAAATGTCAACTCACAACTCAACATTCAACACTTAATACTTAATAAATGAAACTAGATATTCTTGTTTTTGCTGTTCACCCTGATGATGCCGAGTTGGCTTGTGCAGGTACCATTATGTTGCATTTGGCCAAAGGCAAAAAAGTAGGCATTGTTGATCTTACAAAAGGCGAATTAGGGACTAGGGGATCGGTAGAAATCAGAATGATGGAAGCGGCTATGGCTGCCGACATTATGGGACTTACGGTTAGAGAACACTTGAATTTAGAAGACGGTTTTTTTAGAAATGACCGAGATAATCAGTTGCCATTAATTCAAATGATTAGAAAATACCAGCCAGAGATTGTGATTACCAATGCTTTGGAAGATAGACATCCTGATCACGGACGTGCTTGTGCCTTGCAAATTGATGCTTGTTTTTTGGCTGGGTTAATGAAAATAGAAACCTTCTTGGATGGAAAATTGCAAGAAGCTTGGAGACCCAAACAGGTTTATAATTATATCCAAGACAGGTATATAAAACCTGATTTTGTAATGGATATTACGCCATTTTGGGAGAAAAAAATGGAAGCCATTAAAGTGTTTTCTTCTCAATTTTATGATCCCAATAGTACGGAACCAATGACTTATATCGCCAACGATTATTTTTTAAGTTTCATTGAAGGCAGGGCTTTAGAGATGGGACATGCCATTGGGGTAAAATATGGCGAGGGATTTACCAAACAAAAAATGTTATCCGTTCATTCTTTTTTTGATTTAAAATAAGCATACGCAGATTAAAAGAGGGATATGGAAACAATTGGTGCCAAATCAGTATTTAACAATGCTTTACAAGCCATTTCGGGTGTTTATGAAGAGCGCGAATGCCAAAGTGTTATTTTTATGTTGTTTGCTCAAAGATTCCAGTTTTCTAGAATGGATGTTTTGATGGATAAACCCATCCTGAATTTTAATCAGGAAGATTGGGCTCATGCGATTACACGCATCAAACAACACGAACCTATACAGTACATTCTTGGTATTGCTTGGTTTTTAGATAGAGCGTTTGACGTAAATGCAAACGTGCTTATTCCTCGTGTTGAAACAGAAGAGTTGGTAAACTTGATTTTACGGCATACTTCGAAAGAAAAGCCATTAAACATTATTGATTTAGGAACGGGGAGTGGTTGCATTGCCATTTCTTTAAAACTTGCGTTACCACATGCCACCGTGTATGCCTTGGATGTTGATGAGGGCGCTTTAGCTGTTGCAAAGCAAAACGCCCAAAAAATGGGGGCAGAGATTGTGTTTATTCATGACGATATGCGGGCAATTACCTCCCAATTGCCGTTATTGGATATTGTGGTGAGTAATCCTCCTTATGTGAAGGAGGCTGAAAAAAAAGCCATGCAAAACAATGTACTTGATTTTGAACCTCATCTAGCCTTGTTTGTAAACGATGATAATCCTTTAGAATTTTATAAAGCAATTGCCCAATTTGGCAATCAATATTTGGTCGACAATGCTGCGCTCTATCTTGAAATCAATGCTTTTTTAGGAGCTGAAACAAAAGCAATGTTGCAAGATTTTGGTTACCATCATGTGGAAGTATTGAAAGATATTTACGAGAAGGATAGAATGGTGCTTGCGAAACATTAGTGTCGCTTTTGTTATAAAACCTCGTAGTTTTGATGACGATAGGTCATTATTTTGGCATAGCAATTGTCTAGTTAACCCTGCCTTCTACAATAAGACGTTTATGTTAGCGGTTGGAATGAATTGTGCCATTTTGGCATTACCTTAAAATAGATGAATAATGAGTATAAATAGAAATAACTCCTTTAATAAATTAATGCTTCCTTCAGTTGATGATGGAAGTGTTGAAATGATACCACTTTTTTCTGAAGGAGACGATTTGTTTGAAGGTGACAAAATGCCTGAAAATCTGCCGATTTTACCTGTTAGAAATATTGTGCTTTTCCCTGGGGTAATTATTCCAATTACTGTTGGTCGTCAAAAGTCAATTAAACTTGTAAAAAAAGTTAACAAAGGAGATAAAATATTAGGGGTAATTTCTCAGCATAATGCCAAAAATGAAGATCCTACCGCAGATGATTTTTATAAAGTAGGGACAGTCGCCGTGATTTTGAAAATGATTGTGTTGCCCGACGGAAATACGACCATCATTATTCAGGGTAAAAAAAGATTTGAAGTACTTGAATATACCCAGTCTGAACCATTTTTTGCGGCTAAAGTAAAATTGCTTGATGAGAATTTCCCTGAAAAACCCAACAAAGAAGTGAAAGCTTTGGTGCAATCGGTGAGAGAATCGGCGGTTAAAATTTTAAAATTAAATCCTGAAATTCCTCGCGAAGCGCAAATTGCTATTGACAATATTGATAATCCTGTATTCTTAACCCATTTTCTATCCTCTAATATCAATGTGGATGTTAAAGAAAAACAACGGTTATTGGAAATTAATGATTCATTGGAACGTACCACTGAATTGTTGAGCTACATGAATAAAGAAATTCAATACCTTGAATTAAAACAACAAATCAATACCAAAGTACATTTTGACCTTGACCAACAACAACGTGATTATTATTTGCGTCAACAAATAAAAGTGTTACAAGAAGAATTAGGGCAAGAAAGTGTAGAGCAGGAAGAAGAAAAATACAGAGAACGTGGCGCTCAAAAAAAATGGAACGAACTTGTTGCTAAACATTTTAACAAAGAACTTTCAAAAATATCGAGGCTAAATCCTAATTCAGCAGAGTTTCCTTTGCAGATGAATTATGTAGAGTTTATGCTCGATTTGCCTTGGAACGAATACACCAAAGATAATTTTGACTTGAAACGTGCCCGTAAAATTCTTGATGCCGATCATTTCGGTTTAGAAAAAGTGAAGGAACGTATCATCGAATATTTAGCGGTTTTAAAGCTTAAAAAAGATTTAAAAGCACCTATATTGTTGCTTTACGGCCCTCCTGGTGTAGGTAAAACTTCATTAGGTAAATCAATTGCCAAATCATTGAATCGCAAATATGTACGGATGGCATTGGGTGGTTTGCATGATGAAGCGGAGATTCGTGGTCACCGTAAAACCTACATCGGTGCCATGTGTGGCAAGGTGGTGCAAGGGATGAAAAAAGCAGGTTCTTCTAATCCTGTTTTTGTGTTAGATGAAATCGATAAATTGGGCGGAAGTCATCGTGGAGATCCTTCTTCAGCCATGTTGGAGGTGTTAGATCCAGAACAAAATGCCGCTTTTTTTGATAATTACCTTGAAGTAGAATACGATTTATCTAAAGTGCTTTTTATTGCTACGGCCAATTCTTTAGATTCTATTCATCCTGCGCTTTTAGATCGTATGGAGATCTTAGAAGTAAACGGTTATACTTTAGAAGAAAAGGCAGAAATTGCGAAGAAATTTTTAGTACCTAAGCAAAAATTAGAACACGGCTTAGGACCTAAAGATGTTGTTTTAGCTGACGATGCCTTGGTGAAAATAATAGATGGCTATACCCGTGAATCAGGGGTGAGGTCCTTAGATCGTTTGATTGCAAAAGTGATCAGAAAGATTGCTGTTAAAAAAGCAACTGGAGATGCTTATGATAAGACGCTACATGCCAATGATATTGTTACTTTATTGTCTGCCGCGTTTTTTGATAAAGATGCTTATAGCGACAATGAAACCGCTGGTGTCGTAACTGGTTTGGCTTGGACTAGGGTTGGAGGGGAGATTTTGAATATAGAATCGAGTTTGAGTAGGGGGAAAGGTAAATTAACTTTGTCGGGCCAATTGGGTGATGTGATGAAAGAATCGGCTGTGATTGCTTTGTCTTGTTTAAAAACCAAGGCGCAACATTACGATATCGATTATAAAATATTCGACCAGTTCGATTTGCATGTGCATGTGCCCGCAGGGGCAGTGCCTAAAGATGGCCCTTCGGCTGGAATTACCATGTTTACGTCTTTGTTATCGGTATTTACCCAAAGAAAAATTAAAGAAAAATTAGCCATGACAGGTGAAATTACTTTAACCGGAAAAGTACTTCCTGTAGGCGGCATTAAAGAAAAGATTCTTGCGGCAAAACGAGCTGGCATTACAGAAATTATTATGTGTGCCAAAAATAAAAAAGACGTCGAAGAAATCGAACCTGAATATATTAAAAACCTTTCCATTCATTATGTAACTTCTGTTGACGAAGTCGTAGCCATAGCTGTATTGCCTCAAAAAGTAGACAATGCCCTTGATTTGACACTTTTGTCATCAGACAAAGTTTTAACAGAAGTATAATTTAAGATTTAAAAATAGTCTCTGTGTTGCCGTGGGAAATATTAAGGTAATGCAGAGACAATTTTTTGTTTCAGCTAGGCGTTCTAAAATCAATGCAAAAAATTAAAAAATTCTATATACTCGTTTTAGCAGTGCTATTTGCTTCCCTTCAAGCAATGGCTCAAGCTGGGGCAACACAAAGTTTTAGTTTTTTACGCCGACCTGCTAGTGCACGAGCCATCGGGATTGGAGGAGAAAATATTACTGTAATGGATAATGACATCAGTTTAACGATGTATAATCCGGCCTTGATCAATGATGATTTGCACACGTCTTTTGCTTTTAATTACCAACCTTATTTGGCTGATATCAATGCCTTAACCTTGGCTTATGGCCACACATTCAAAAAAATAGGCACTTTGGTGTCTTCCTTGCAGTATATGAATTATGGTGAAATGGACAATACTGATGCCACAGGTTTGGTGTTAGGAAAGTTTGCGCCTGCCGAATATGCCTGGTCTTTAGGATATGCCAAAAAACAAGGTCCGTTTTCATTAGGAGCCAATATTAAATTTGCTGGCTCTAATTTTTTTAATTATACAAGTTATGCTTTAATGGCTGATATTGGGGGGGTATTTAAACATCCGAAGAAGGACTTAAGTCTTGGTTTGGCAATCAAAAATATTGGTTTTATTCTCAGTGATTATACCCAGCAATACAACGCTAATCTTCCATTTGATGTGCAATTAGGGATGAGTTATAAATTAGAACACATGCCCTTGAGGTTGTCTATAACGGCTGTAAAGTTGTATCAATATGACATTCGTTACGACGATCCTAATAAGCCCGTAAGCTTCGATATCAATGGTGATACCATTCCTGTTTCTAATAATAATTTTGATAAAATCATGAAACAAACCGATATTGTTTTCAGGCACTTAGTGTTTGGGGGGGAGTTTTTATTAAGTAAAAATATAAATATCAGACTTGGTTATAATCACATGATTAGGAGAGAATTACAAGTTACCGACATCTTTAGTATGTCTGGTATTTCTTTGGGTGGTATGATTAGAATTGCAGGATTTGAATTGGCATATAGTAGGATGAATTACCATATCGCTGGCGGTTTAAATACATTGTCGGTCTCCACTAATTTTGCCAGTACTTTTAAGAAAAAAACGGTGCTAGCACCATAAAATTGACAACTCTCGAAGAGTTGTCAATTGTATTGGGCTATTGTATTAAAATGAATAGCGAAGGGTAACACCGTATGTTCTTGGATCTCCAAGTACGCCACCATACAAACCTGAATTACCTGCTGCCGCCTGTAATTGTTCAAAATAATTGGTATTGGCTATGTTTCTACTCCAAATAAAGAAAGTAAAGTCATTTGATTTGAATCCAACTCTAGCATTTAATAAAGTGTACCCACCAATATTTAGGGTGAAAAACGCAATTCACATCATTTATAAATCATATTAAGCAAATATACTTAAAAATATTTTGCTAAAATAGCCACTCGATTTAATTGAAATGATTGACTAATTCGCTTTGCGTTAGCGGGAGAGGCTTTGTTTGAGCGCTGCCTTGCTTGTGGGTTGAGGTAATCTTTTAATACGCTATGATTTGACCACAAGAAAAATAGCGAGTGCCGATCACGCGACCGAAGGGAACGCCCTACAAAATGAATAGCTT
>JBIKPL010000366.1:0-3488 GCA_044357485.1 Cytophagales bacterium | reverse complement strand
AAAGGCGTTTTATAGTGTTGAGTGTTGAATTTTGAGTGTTTAGTATTCCTATGACAACCGAAACTGTAAACACTAAACTGGAATAGTGTTTAGTGTTTGGTGTTGAATTTTGAGTGTTTAGTATTCCTATGACAACCGAAACTGTAAACACTAAACTGGAATAGTGTTTAGTGTTTGGTGTTGAATTTTGAGTTTAAGTGTTGAGTTTTCTTATGAATTCCGAAACTGAAAACTGTTAACCGACAACTGAAAACGCTAAACCGATAACTCTAAACTGAAAACTGATAACTAAAATGAAATTAGCAGTCATTAAATATAATGCAGGGAATGTACAGTCGGTCACTTATGCCTTAAATCGATTAGGTATTGAGCCAATACTGACAGACAATGCGGAAGAAATATTAGCAGCAGATAAAGTGCTTTTTCCTGGCGTGGGAGAGGCTAGTACGGCGATGAAATTTCTGAAAGAGAAAGGGTTAGATTTGTTAATACCTCAATTAAAACAACCTACTCTTGGTATTTGTTTAGGTTTGCAATTGATGTGTCAGCATTCTGAAGAAAATAATACCCATTGTTTAGGTATTTTTGATATTCAAGTAAAGAAGTTTGCGCAACAGCAAATGGATGCCTCAGGTATGGTGTATAAAGTGCCACAGATGGGTTGGAATAATGTTTATGACTTACAGACACCTTTATTTAAGGGGATCGACAACAATAGTTATCTGTATTTTGTGCACAGTTATTATGCTGAATTAAGCACTCATACGATTGCAAAAACCGACTATGTCAATACTTTTAGCGCATCATTGCATAGAGATAATTTTTACGCAGCACAGTTTCACCCCGAAAAAAGTGGTGATATTGGCGCACAGCTTTTGAAAAATTTTATTGATTTATAAAACTAAAGAATAATGAGGAATATTTATATCGCTTTCGCCTTCATGTTGGTAGGTAGTGTCGCATCATTTGCTCAAAATACCAACCCTAAAAAAGATTATTTAATTACCATCAATACTGATTTAGGAGCAATAGAATTGGTGTTATTTGACGTTACCCCTAAACACAAAGATAATTTCTTGACATTAACTCAGAGAGGGTTTTACAATGGTACTACCTTTCATCGTATCATCAAAGATTTTATGATCCAAGGTGGAGATACTTTGTCAAAAGACGACAATACCCAAAACGATGGTACAGGTACTTTAGGATATACGATACCTGCTGAATTTGTGGACACCTTAACCCACAATAGAGGGATGCTTGCTGCTGCTAGAATGGGAGATGGCATGAATCCTACTAGGGCTTCAAGCTCATGCCAGTTTTATATTGTGCAAGCTAAAAATGGCACACATTTTTTAGACAAACAATATACCGTATTTGGTAAAGTGATTAAAGGCATGGATGTCGTAGATGCTATTGCTTTGCTGCCCAAAGATGCAAGAGATAGGCCTTTGAAAGAGGTGAAAATGACAGTGAAAGCTACTTTGATGAAAAGAAAAAAGATAGCCAAACGTATGTTATTAGAAAATAAGTAAACCCATTTATACTTAAGAATTCAAAAAAAATATTGTCATGGCAAAAAAAATATTAATTACCGGTTCTAATGGTTTATTAGGTCAAAAATTGGTAGAATTAATTAGTAAAAACCCTGATTATTATGCTATTGCCACCGCAAGAGGCGTAAACCGCTTGCCAGCAAGCATTCAAGGATATGCGTATGAATCTTTAGATGTTACCAATAGAGAAGAAACATTAGCCAAGATTCAAGTTTTAAAACCTGATTATATTATTCACACTGCGGCAATGACCAATGTAGACCAATGCGAAACCGATCGTGATGCTTGTTGGGAGTTAAACGTGAGGGCTACCGAAACGTTGGTAGAGGCTTGCAGGGTGAATGATATATTTTTAGTACATGTTTCTACGGATTTTATTTTTGATGGAGAAAATGGTCCTTATGATGAAGAGGCAGAAGCTAATCCTATTAGTTTTTATGGCGTAAGTAAATTGGCTGCTGAACGTATGGTGTTTAAAAGTGCCAATTTAATCCGTTGGGCGGTTGCTAGAACGGTATTGGTTTATGGTATCGCCCATGATATGAGTCGTTCTAATATTGTGCTTTGGGTGAAAAAAAACTTAGAAGAAGGTAAAAGTATTTCTGTTGTTAATGACCAGTTTCGTTCTCCAACTTTAGCAGAAGATTTAGCGATGGGTTGTTTTTTGATTGTTCAAAAAGAAGCACAAGGGATTTATAATATTTCAGGCAAAGAAGTGATGACGCCTTTGGAAATGGCTTATGTCACTGCTGATTATTTTAAACTTGATAAATCGTTGATAGTAGAGACTGATTCAACAAAGTTTACCCAACCCGCAAAAAGACCTCCAAGAACAGGATTTATTATTGAAAAAGCAGAAAGAGCGCTAGGGTACAAACCACGAAGCTTTGAAGAAGGAATAGGGATTTTAGTCAGTCAATTGGCTGTAAAATAAGTGTAAGCGGAATTTATTTCCGCTTTTTTTTATTTTTACCTTTATAATTGAATATTTTTTTATTTTTTAATTATTGTCCTGATTGCTAGTTTTTTATGGTTTTTGTTTAGAATTATGATTTAATTATATGGGGTTAATTTTTTTAAAATGTGATAGTTATGAAATTATTTTTGGTTACATTTCTTTGTGATAATCTATTTAATTTATACATTTCCCAAAAATATGTTTGTATTTCCAATAGTACATTGGCATAAACTTCATAAACTTAATACGTAATGAAAAATTATAGTAGTTCATTTAAATCGGCAGGCATTACTTTATTGATAATGTTTTTGGGCCTCTTTTCAGAATTAGTAGCCGCAGGATTTCCTGTCACTAATCAAAGAACAAATGCAACAGGTGCAACAATCCAAGCGATACTTGATGATCCATTAACATTGGACGGTGATGTTATTCTTGTTGATTTGAGCGCTGGTTATGTTACGGAAGCCAATGTGGATGTCTCGAAACAAGTTACTTTGCAAGGGGTGAATGGTGTAGCTACCTTGACTCAATTAACGCTTTCAAATGCTAATATCGTGGTTACGAACTTAACGGTACCTTCTGTTATTGTAAATGCTGGTGCCACGGTGCAAGAAGCCGTGAATGCGGTGAGTGCAAGTGGTTCCGTAAATATCAGTGCAGGTACGTATGCCGAAAATGTAACCGTAAACAAAGCGTTGACCATCACCGGATCGGGTGGGGTTACGGTAAGTTCATTTATACTTTCCAATAAAATTGTTGCCATCAATAATGTAACGGTAAATACCATTGATGTTTTAAGTGGTGCTTCAGTGCAAGATGCAGTATCGGCCATTAATACTGGCGGTACGGTGAATGTGAATGCCGGTACGTTTGCAGAAAGCATCACGCTTTCGAAAGCCATGACTTTAAATGGCATCGGTTCTCCAGTAATCAATGCCATCACTTTAACCAATCAAAGCGCAACGGTTTCGGGT
>JBIKPL010000084.1:0-9476 GCA_044357485.1 Cytophagales bacterium | reverse complement strand
TTTTTGGCTGATTTACGAAGCAATTTATATTCGGCATAGGTGCCAGAATTGGCTAATTTATTAGGCGTAACAATCGATACACTTGCGGTCAACAAATCGTTATAATGCTCTACCACTGATTTGCTAGAGGTATTGTCAACAAACACGCAGTTAGGCAGGTTATATTCTTTAATGGTTTTGATGAATTCGTTTAAGTTAGAAGGCTTGGCTTTGGCTTCGAATTCAGCTTCCCAGTTTTCAATAGCAATATTGTCATTGCTCAATAACATTTTACGGCTATTGGCCACCCCAACCAAATTGATTTTAAGGGAATGTTTTTTGGCCAGGTAAGCGGCCTGGTTTTGAATTTGTTTGATCAAGGTTTTACCAATCAAGCCCAAACCAACGATGTATAAATTGAGTGATTTAACATCCGACAAAAAGAACACTTCGTGCAAAGCGTTTAAAGATTTAGACAAATCTGTTCTTTTCACCACCACCGAAATATTGTATTCAGAAGAACCTTGCGCAATGGCTTTCACATTTACGCCGTTCATGCCTAGGGCACCAAAAAGCTTGGCCGAAATTCCTGCATTTTCTTTCATGTTTTCACCAATCACCGCAACCACTGAAAGGCCGGTTTCAATCGCAACAGGTTCAATTTTATTGCCCCTAATTTCGTGTTCAAACTCTTCTTCAATCACGGCTTTTGCACGAACTGCTTCTTGAGGATCTACGGCTAAGCTGATAGAAAATTCAGAAGAAGCTTGGGTAATTAAAATCACATTTACTTGTTGGCGTGCCAATGCAGAAAATAATCGACCAGAAATACCGGTAATGCCCACCATGCCACCACCTTGTACATTTAACAATGCTGTGTCGCCGATAGACGCTATGCCTTTGATAATGAAATTGCCCGACTCCGCTTTGTTGCTGATTAAGGTACCTTCAAAACTTGGGTTAAAAGTATTTTTGATTCGGATAGGAATATTTTTTGCGAAAGCAGGTTGCACCGTTGGTGGATAAATTACTTTAGCGCCAAAGTGCGACATTTCCATGGCTTCGATATAAGATACCGTTGGCAAGGTAAAAGCATTTTTCACCACACGAGGATCAGAAGTAAGAATGCCGTCAACGTCGGTCCATATTTCTATTACGGCTGCATTCAAGGCTGCGCCAATGATGGCGGCGGTATAATCAGAGCCTCCGCGACCTAAAGTTGTGGTTTCGTCTTTTTCAGTAGAGGCAATAAAACCGGTTACCAATTGAATACGGTTTTCGGTTTTAGCAAAATGAGTTTTAATTAATTGATTGGTTAACTCAAAATTGACACGCGCATTTCCAAAATTATTGTCAGTTTTGATGAAGGTTCTCGCATCAACAAAATCGGTTTCTATGCCTTTTACCCTTAAGGTTTCGGCAATGAGGTAAGAAGAAAGTCTTTCCCCAAAACTCATCACCAGGTCAAGGGTACGCACCGACAATTCTTTAATCAAAAATACACCGTGAAGTAAATCTTCTAATTCATTGAAAACAATTTTCAAATTTGCGAAGATTTTGCTTTGCGATTTTACGTCAATTAATGCTTTTACGATATCATAATGACGGTTTTCGATATCGCGCAAAGTGTCTTGGTAAGTATCGTCGCTATTGGCGGCTTGCTTACCCATTTCTATTAATTTGTTGGTAACCCCACTTAAAGCTGAACTTGCTACCACTTGTTTTATACCTTGTTGGTGATAATCAGTGACAATATTAATTACAGCAGTAATGCTTTCAACTGTTCCTACTGATGTTCCTCCGAATTTTAAAACTCTCATTTCTTTCATAATAAGGCATGTTAACTGATTTACAACCAACATGCTGTGTTGAATGAATAGGCTATTGCTTTCGCCAATACACAAATTCACAATAATGTATTAAAGCCAAAATTAATAGGTTTTAGGGTTTATTGAGGGTTATTTACAGAAAATATTTTCAAAACTTTAAAATTGCTTTTTAAGCTTTCTTATTCCGAAGTATTTATTGAACAGTATTGTGAGATGATAAAACAATTAAGGAGGTATTTTTTACGAGTAAGATGCTGAAATATAGCGATGTAATATTTATTATGGTCTGCTGCAAAAACTTTGAATTTTAGTGTTTTCAATGCAAAGGCTTTGGAATTTATTTTAATAAACGATTGCAATAATTTGTTTTAAATTGATAATCTAAGTGCGTTTACAAAAGATAATAGACAAACATGCGGATTGCGTTTTTGAACAAAGCCTAGGTGGTCGTTATGAATAAATGAGTATTTAGGTTCGAAAAATAGTTTAATTGTTGATTTTAAGCAATTCGAATCAGTAAAAAAATTGCCACATAATTGGCTAATGCTTAATAGAAATTGCCTTCAGGGTTACTTTTTTCAGCATCTCCAATTGATTGTTTGTTAAACCATATCAAATATTAAAAATTTATGTAAATTTAGCCAATCATTATCCTGTAAATGCGTTATCTTCAACATGCACCGCTTCCGTAATTTATGAAGAAACTTATAGCCTTTCTATTTATTTTGTTTTCTGTTGTAAAAGGCAATGCGGAAACAATCGTTTTTGCAGACAATAACCTTAAACTGGCGCTGATTAACAACGGTGTAGATGTTAACAACGATACTGAAATTCAACTCACGGAAGCAGAAGCGACACACCAACTCAATTTAAAAGCACAATCAATTACATCCCTTTCTGGTTTAGAGGCGTTCAAAAATTTACAAGAACTCGATTGTTCTTGGAATCAAATTTCTACCATTTCTTTAGCTAATTATCCAAACCTCTGGCGATTGAATGTAGCGGCAAACCAGTTAACAACGCTTTCGGTTCAACAAAATACGGTTTTAGAATTGTTAGATTGTGCTCAAAACCAACTTACTGCGATTACTTTTAATCAAAATGCCGTATTGCGAACTTTATACTGTCAGTCTAACCTATTATCCACTTTAGACCTAAGTTCACTTTTAGCATTGGAAGACTTAGATTGTTCTTTTAATCCCTTAATTGATTTGTCGGTCACGACCAATGTTGCCTTAACTGACCTCTCTTGTGTTTCCTGTGGTCTCAAAGCTTTAAATTTGGTGACCAATACAAAGTTGACCGCCTTAACGTGTATGTATAACCAATTGACGAGTTTAACACTTGGTAAAAATGTGCTTTTAAATTTTTTACAATGTGCTTCAAATAACATACAAGCCTTAGACCTCACTCAAAATAAGCTACTTCTTTTTTTAGATTGCAGCAATAACCTATTGCCTACTTTAGATGTTTCTCAAAACACTTTATTAATTGATTGTAATGCCAATGATAACCAATTGACCAGCTTAAATTTTGTGGGTAACACAAAGCTCTATACCTTAACTTGTGCGAATAATTTACTCACTTATTTATATGTTAATAAATGCATAAACCTTAATTTTTTAGATTGTAGCAATAATTTATTAACAAGTTTGGTCGTACAAAAATGCAAAGTGTTAAAAACCTTAAATTGCAACCATAATTTATTAACAGGACTGAATGTGGTATATAATGCTTATTTAAGCACATTGCACTGTAACCAAAACGATTTCCTAAGTTTTATTTGTGTGTCTAGTGTGGAAAATGCCAACGCAAATCCCGATTATAGTAAAGACGTTTTATCGCAATGGACAGAAGATTGTAGCCTTATGGTGATTGTAGCTTCTGAAGATGAAGCCAATGATAACACTACATTAAGTGTTTTTCCTAATCCAAGCCATGAACAAATTACCTTAAATGGCGAGGTAGAACGGGTTGCTCTTTATAATGCTTTAGGAGAAAAAATGTTGGAAAGTACTGCGTCAACAATTTCCATAGGCCACTTGCCAAGGGGTGTTTATCAAGTGGTGGTAGCCTATGCCCATCACCAGTATAAAAACCATAAATTACTTATTCAATAAACTAAAATATTGGAAGGAGCATATCTATCAAGGTATTTTCTATTAAAAAAGTATAAATTGCATAAAAGGCAAGAACATGAATAAGCTAGTTAATTTTTATATAAAATACAAAGAATATATCAGGGTTGATGTGGTAATGTATTTGGTTATGGTAATAGGCATGATCCTGTTAATCACATTTTTATAGTTTTTAAAACGTATGATACAAAAAACCGCTCACCAATGGCATGTTAAATCTCTTCCGTCTCCAGTAAAAATAGAAGAAATCTGTAAAGCCATCAATGTCAATAACACCTTAGGAACCATGTTATTGCAAAGAGACATTGATACCTTTGACAAAGCAAAAGCATTTTTTAGGCCTCAATTGTCCGATTTGCATGATCCATTTTTAATGAAAGACATGGATAAAGCGGTGGCAAGGTTACAAAAAGCCATGGCAACGCAAGAAAAGATTTTAATTTTTGGCGATTATGATGTCGATGGCACCACGGCGGTGTCTGTATTTTATGGTTTTTTAAAATACCATTATGCGCACTTAGGATATTATATACCAGATCGTTACAAAGAAGGTTATGGCGTTTCGTATCTCGGAATTGATTTTGCCCAAGAAAATGGTTATACATTAATGATTACCCTCGATTGTGGTATCAAATCTTTGGCGCATGTCGCGTATGCCAAAAGTAAAGGCATTGATTTTATCATTTGTGATCACCATCGTCCTGGGGAAGTTTTGCCCGATGCGGTGGCGGTTTTAGACCAAAAAAGAATTGATTGTGCTTATCCTTACAAAGAGCTTTCGGGTTGTGGGGTGGGTTTTAAGTTTTTACAGGCGTATTGTATCGCTGAAAATATTCCGCAAGACCGATTAATGTCTTACCTTGACCTTTTGGCCATCAGCATTGCCGCTGATATTGTGCCTATTACAGGTGAAAATAGGGTCATGACCTATTATGGCTTAAAAGTAATAAACGACAATCCTCGTCCTGGTATTAAAGCTTTAATTGATATCGCAGGCTTAAAAAATACCATTGAAATTGGGAATGTCGTTTTTGGATTTGCCCCTAGAATTAATGCCGCCGGCCGATTGGCGCATGCCAGTGCAGCCGTAGCATTGATGTTAGCCGATACCGATGATGCGGCCATGGCACTTGCCCATAGTATTAACGAACACAATACTGACCGTAAAGAATTAGATGCCGACATTACTGCCGAAGCGTTAAGGATGATCCAGGAAAATGATTTTTTAAGAAATGGAAAAGGAACCGTAATCTATAAAGACGATTGGCACAAAGGTGTGGTAGGCATCGTGGCATCAAGGTGTATAGAACATTTTTACAAACCAACCATTGTGTTAACCAAATCTGGTGATTTTGCCACAGGCTCAGCACGCTCGGTGCGTGGTTTTGATGTATATGAAGCCATTGCCGCATGTGATGAATTATTAGAACAATATGGTGGCCACATGTATGCCGCTGGCATGAGTTTAAAGCTTGAAAATGTTGACGCTTTTTGTCAAAAATTTAACCAAATTGTTACCGAAAGTATAAGAGAAGATCAATTGTATCCGGTCATTGAAGCAGATGTGGCCATTACCCTTGATCAAATTAATGCGAAGTTTTATGCCCTTATCAAACAATTAGCACCTTTTGGGCCAGGCAATATGCAACCGATATTTATTACCACTGCACTCATTGCGGAGCCAAGTTCTGTTAAAATTTTGAAAGATGAACACCTTAAAATGACCGTGAGGCATCAAGGTGCTAATGAAAAATTTGATGCTATTGCATTTCGTATGGCCCATTACTATGATGTAGTGACCGATGGTAAAGCATTCAATTTATGTTATACCATCGATGAGAATACTTTTAGAGACCGTACAACTTTGCAATTAATGGTAAAAGACATTCAAGCGGTGTAGCTTTACTAGATTTGTATGATAACTTTTTTTGTAACTACTCAATTATGATTTTTTTTGAATATATTTTTTGGTTGTAGATGATTTGTTGTAGGTAGTTATTGCAAATGTTACTTAGGGCTTGCTTAAAAACTCGCTTACCTATTAATCTTTACTTTCATTCTAATATTTGTCACTTTTTTCCTCTTAAGTAACTACACCGTGACCATTTGATAACCAAGACTTTGCGCTTTTCTTTTGAGTTTCTTATAATATTTTAATAGTTTTTCAGCAGACCCTAATTTAGCTAAATGACCACTACTTATTAAGTGAGAATATTTCAATTTTCAGAAGCAACACCCCAAGTCTGTAACATAAGATGGCATAGCGGTAGATTTTAAACATAACGATAGTTTGATTTTTTAAAACTATTGAGTACCTATGTGTATATAAATTTAAATTTCAATTATGAAAAAAACATTAACTACAATTTGTTCATTTTTAACTACCCTTACTTTAGTTTTTGGACAAAAAAATTATGAACAAAATGTTACAGTAAGCACTTTTGCAGGTTCTACGACAAGTGGTTCTACTAATGGTCAAGGAAGTCTTGCTAGGTTTTTATCTCCATATGGAGTTACTATAGATGCCATTGGTAATATGTATGTAGCAGATGCTGGAAACCATTCAATTCGAAAAATCACACAAAGTGGTTTAGTAAGCACTTTGGCAGGTTCTTGGATAACGGGTTCTGCTGATGGTTGGGGAAGCTCTGCTAGTTTTTTTAATCCGACTGGAGTTGCCATAGATGGAAGTGGTAATGTGTATGTGGCAGACAATTCCAACCATTTAATTCGAAAAATCACGCCAGACGGCTTGGTAAGTACTTTAGCGGGTTCTGCTAAAACAAGAGGTGATGATAATGGTCAAGGAAGTCTTGCTAGGTTTTATTTTCCATCTGGAGTTGCCGTAGACAGCATTGGTAAAGTGTATGTGGCAGATGATAGAAACTATTCAATTCGCAAAATCACGCCAGGCGGCTTGGTAAGTACTTTAGCTGGTTATAGCTATGGTTCTGCTGATGGTCAAGGAAGTCTTGCTGGTTTTTTTCATCCAGGTGGAGTTGCCGTAGATAGGCTTGGTAATGTGTATGTGGCAGATCAGGGGAACAATAAGATTCGCAAAATCACCCCAGGTGGCCTGGTAAGCACTTTAGCTGGGTCTAATACAAGTGGCACTGCTGATGGTCAAGGAAGCCTTGCTAGCTTTAACAGTCCAACAGGAGTTTCCGTAGATGGTAAAGGTAATGTGTATGTAGCAGATGCTGGAAACAATTTAATTCGAAAAATCACCCCAGGTGGCTTGGTAAGTACTTTAGCCGGTTCCACTACACTTGGCTCTGCTGATGGACAAGGAAGCCTTGCTAGTTTTAATTATCCAACTGGAGTTTCCGTTGATGCGCTTGGCAATGTGTATGTGGCAGATTATAAAAACCATTTAATTCGCAAAATCACTATTGGATCATCTACAGGAATTGTAAACGATATCAATTCATCTTTTATAAACATTTTTCCAAATCCAGCTCAAAATATATTAAATCTTTCTTTGTCAGAAGAAGTGAATGCGACGATTTCATTGATAGATATGCAAGGTGGTACGATGCTATCTCAAGTTATTAATGGTAATACGGCACAACTCAATTCAAGTAATTTAAGTAATGGGGTGTATATTTTGAAAGTTGTTACAGAAAAATCTTCTTATACTAAGCAAGTAATTATTGCTAAGTAGGCTACGTCCTTAAACTATTACGAATATTTATCGTGACTAATCTGAACTGCAAGTATATAATATATTTCATAATAGGTTATAGAAAAAAGTAAAGACTGAAGAACACAATTACAATTACAATTACAATATAAAAAGCCTTACATTAAAGTCCCTATACAAAAGGGGGGAAGCTTTAGTGTAAGGCTTTTTTGTATTGAATTAAATTCAATAATTTAGGGCTTGCTGAAAAACTCCAGCAATCTGTTTTAATTTACAATATCCAGTTTTAATCATGCTTTTTGTCACTTTTTTTCTCTTAAGTAACTATACCGTGACCATTTGATAACCAAGACTTTGCGCTTTTCTTTTGAGCTTCTTAATTTGTTGTTCTTTAAATACGTCCAAGTAATTATCTATTGGCATAGGATTGAATTTTACTTTATCTTTTATTAACTTATAAAATATTGTAGCTATTTTTCTTGCGGTTGCCACAACAGCTTTCGGAGTACCTCTTTTATTTTTTATGCGTTGGTAAAACATGGCTAACCAATTATTGCTTCTCTGAACCGAAAAGGCTGCCATTTTAAAAATTTGGCCTGCATGATTTTTCTTTTTCGGAATTCTACTACTCAACACCTTTCCTCCTGATATTTTATTGTTAGGTGCTAAATTTAACCATGACGTAAAGTGTTTAACTGTAGGCCATTTGTCCATATCTAAACCTATTTCACTTATAATTTCAATTGCATTGCTTTCGGTAATCCCAAAAATTTCAGACAAGTCAACACCCACAAGTTCTTCTAGGATTTCTTTCGCGTTAAAATTTAAATTATTCTTATTGCGTTTGGTTTTTTGTACCGGTTTTTCAAAATTATCAATACCAGTTTTTTCTCTTAAATGATTTTCAATTTGAGCATCACATTCCTTTACCTTTTCATTGTAAATTTTAAACAGACTATAACTTTGTTCAAGTTCAAATATATGCTCTTCTTTCCATACTGCATTAAGTGATTTTATAATAGCATCTTTTTTCTCTGATTTTATTCTACAATCACAATATGAGGCTAGTACTTTAGCATTTCGCTCTCCCCTCAATATGGCTTGAATGATGTCCTGACCAGATTTCCCAGTAATATCAGTAATCACATGCTGTAACTTAACATTCATTTGCTCAAGCGCTTTATGCATCATTCGAATATGAGTAGCTGACATTTCTATCAAATTTTTACGATGACGCATATACGTTCTTAACTTACGAGCAAAACCATCTGGTTGAAAACTAGATGATAATAATCCACAACTATGCAACTGTCTTATCCAATCAGCATCACTTACATCAGTTTTTTTTCCTCGAACATTTTTAACATGTTTTGCCGTAACTAATATAACTTCAAAACCTGCTTCCTCCAACAATAAATACAAACTAACCCAATAAATACCTGTCGCTTCCATGGCAACTGTATCAACATTACATTCTTTTAACCAAGTGGCTATAGCATGAAGATCTTCGGTAAAACAACCAAAAGCCCTAATCGACTTTTCTGCAGATTCAGGATTAACAGAAACATAATGCTCTTTACTGGAAATATCTATTCCTGCTGCATTAGGATAGATAATGGGAAATGCTTTTGATTTTTGTTCTTTCATAATTCACATATTTGATAAAACAAACAGTGAGGTACTTTGTATTTAATAATATAAGCTCTTAAACGGGGTTGCAAAAGCACCACCAAACGGATTATCATTCAAAGTACACAGCCAAACTTGATAAGGGATTCAAGATACCATTAAAAAAACCGGCTTTTACCACTGATTATATACACAAGTTACTTCACCGGATCAAAAGTGTCAACTATTTATTCACTTGATGAAAAAAGTAACCAAAAA